>JBICIB010000194.1:0-4743 GCA_043101415.1 Planctomycetota bacterium JB042
GCTCTTCCGATCTCCAGCCGGACGCCGTCGCCCTCGTCGACCAGGCGGAGCGTCGGCCGCGGCGTCCCGAGGCCGAGCTCGACCTCCGGGCAGACCGGGACGAACTCGACCATGTTCGCGATCGTGCCGGTCAGGTACCGGTCGTGCTTGTGTCCGCCGTCGTACCGGACCGGCTCGCCCAGGAGGCAGCTCGACACGCCGATGCGGATCGGGGTGCACCCGAGCTTCGCGTCGTCGCCTCGCTTCTTCGTCTCGGCCGCCATGTCTCCGTCCTCGGGCCGGTCACGCGGTGCCGACCCGCTCCCCGCCGTGACGATCGATGTATCCGTCCACGCGGACCTTCCGGCGCGTGTTGGAGGAGGTCATGTACCGGATCTTGCCGAAGACCGGTCGCTCCGGACCCCAGGCCCGATCGTACCGTCCGAGGACCCAGAAGATGCCGGAGGTCGAGTTCGGGTCGCGTCCGTCGATCGCGTACCGGTCGTTCAGCTCGATCATGACGTCGAGCGCCTCCCGGGGGGACGCGGTCCACTCGAGGACCTTCTTCCCCCAGAGCATGCGGAGGTAGTTGTGGATGCGCCCCTCGCGCCGGAGCTGGTTCTGGGCGGCGTTCCAGAGCGGGTCGTGGGTCCTCGCCTCGTCGAACTCCGCGAGGTCGTAGACGTGCTCCCGTTCGTCCCCCTCGTGCTCCTCGAGCGTCTTCCGCGCCCAGTCGGGGAGCGACTCGTACGTGTCGATCCCGTCCCGGTGGAACATGTCGACGAACCCGAGCTCGCGCCAGGTGACCAGCTCGTCGAGGAACGCCTGGGCGGGGGTCGACATCCCCCAGAACCCCTCGCGTCGCCCGTCCGTCCGGTCGCCGAGGTCGTCCGGACTCCACCCCTCGCGGCCGACGAGCGCGTCGAACACCTCGTGCGCGCCGACGTGTCCGTAGTGGAGGAACGACGAGAGCCGGCTGGTCGCGTCCTCCTCCGGCTCGTTCCGGTGCTCGTCGTAGCGGTCGAGCCGGTCGACGAACTCGCGCAGCCGGCGCCGGCCCGCCTCGCCGCCGCCGGCCTCCTCGACCGGGGACACGTCGTGGTCGATCGGCAGCTCCGCGAGCGCCGCCGGGCCGCCCTCGAGCATCGTGGCGGTCGCCGTCGGCCAGCGCTTCGCGACCCCCGAGGGGAGCCGGCCGAGCGACGGCAGGTCGAGGTGGGCGAGCGGCTCCTTGCGGGGCGTCTCGTCGAGGTGGTCGCGGATCGTCTTCTGCAGGAACCGCCGGAACGAATGCGCCGTCGTGTAGGGGCGGTCGGCCGCGCGGAGCGGCAGCAGGCCGTTGCCGTCGACCGCCTCGAGGCGCGTCGACAGCTTCCCGGCCGCCGCGTCGAGCATCCTCGGGAGGAAGAACCCCGGCCACTCGTCCGTCACCACGACCGAGGCCGGCTCCGCCAACGCCTCCAGCAGTCCCTTCCCGGCGCCGTCCTCCGGCTCGACGTACGGGAGGTAGCGGACGCCGGCCGCTTCGAACGCCGCCTGCTGGTCCCGCATCCCGTCGAGGATCGACCGGTGGTGACGGTCGCTCGCCCAGCGGTAGCCGGCCCGGACCCCCTCCAGCACCACGAGCGGCCGGTCGAGCTCGCGGGCCCAGTCGATCGCCCGGTCGAGCGCGAAGTTGAACCGGGTCCGACGGGCCGCGGTCATCCAGTACAGGACGAACGCGCCGTCCTCGCGCGGCGGGGCGTCGACGCGGACGGAGAGGCGGAGTTCGGGGAACGACTTCATCGCCGCAGCGTACGCCGCGGCCGGCCGCGCGGATCCGGAACTCGACGGATCGTCGCTCCGCGGGGCGGCCCACCTATACTCCGACCATGCCCGACCCCGATCGTCCCGTCCCCGGCTCGCCGATCAGCGACGAAGACCTCTACCTGTTCCACGAGGGGACGCAGTTCCGCGCGTGGGAGAAGCTCGGGGCGCACCGGGGGCGGCGGGACGGGGAGGAGGGGGTCTGGTTCGCGGTCTGGGCGCCGGCCGCGAGGCGCGTGGCGGTGGTCGGGAGCTTCAACGGCTGGGACCGCCGGGCGACGGAGATGGTCCGGCGCTCCGACGGCGGGGTGTGGGAGGCGTTCGTCGGGGGCGTCCCCGACGGCGCGCTCTACAAGTTCCACGTCGAGTCGCGGTTCGGCGGGTACGCGGTCGACAAGACCGACCCGTACGGGGTCGCGCAGGAGCTCCCCCCGGCGACGGCGTCCCGGCTGGCGTCGCTCGAGCACGACTGGGCCGACGCCGACTGGTGCGCCGGGCGCGCGGAGCGGCACGCGCCGGACGCCCCGATCTCGGTCTACGAGGCCCACCTCGGATCGTGGCGCCGCGCCGACGGTCGCCGCCATCTGACGTACCTCGAGCTCGCGGACGAGCTGGTGCCGTACGTCGCCGACCTCGGCTTCACGCATGTCCAGCTCCTCCCCGTCCTCGAGCATCCGTTCTACGGGTCGTGGGGGTACGGGGCGACCGGCTACTTCGCCGCCACGTCGCGCTACGGGGCGCCGGCCGACCTGATGGCCTTGATCGATCGGTTCCACGCCGCGGGGATCGGGGTCCTCCTCGACTGGGTCCCCGCGCACTTCCCGTACGACGAGGCGGCGCTCGGCTTCTTCGACGGGACGTGGGCGTACGAGCACGCCGACCCGCGGAAGGGGCACCACCCGGACTGGAACTCGAAGATCTTCAACTACGGCCGCCCCGAGGTCCGGTCGTTCCTGATCAGCAGCGCGCGCTTCTGGCTCGAGGTGTTCCACGCCGACGGGCTCCGCGTCGACGCGGTCGCGTCGATGCTCTACCTCGACTACTCGCGCGACGACGGGGCGTGGGTGCCGAACGAGTTCGGCGGCCGGGAGAACCTCGAGGCGATCGACTTCCTCCGGCGATTGAACGACGCGGTGAGGGAGCGCTGCCCGGGGCGCCTGATGGTCGCCGAGGAGTCGACGGCGTGGCCGGGGGTCACGAAGCCGACCGCGGACGGGGGGCTCGGCTTCGACCTGAAGTGGGACATGGGCTGGATGCACGACTCCCTGCAGGCGTTCCAGGCCGATCCGCTCTTCCGGAAGGGGTGCCACGACGCGCTGACGTTCCGCCAGATCTACTCCGACGCCGAGCGGTTCATGCTGCCGCTCTCGCACGACGAGGTCGTCCACGGCAAGCGTTCGCTCCTCGACAAGATGCCGGGCGACGTCTGGCAGAAGGTCGCCAACCTCCGGCTGCTGTTCGCGTGGATGTTCGCGCAGAACGGGAAGAAGCTCCTCTTCATGGGCGGGGAGTTCGCGCAGTGGCGGGAGTGGGACCACGAGGCGGCGCTCGACTGGGCATTGCTCGACGACCCGCGCCACGCCGGGGTGAAGCGGCTGGTCGCGGCGTTGAACCGGCTCTACCGCGAGCGGCCGGCGATGCACGCGCTCGACGCGGCGCGCGAGGGGTTCGAGTGGATCGACTGCTCGGACGCGCGGCGCTCGGTCCTGTCGCTCCTGCGGCTCGACGGCGACGGAGGGGCGGTCGCCGCGGTCTTCAACCTGACGCCGGTGCCGCGGGACGACGAGCGGATCGGATTGCCGTGGGGCGGGACCTGGACCGTCCGGGTCGACACCGACGCCGAGGAGTTCGGCGGCAGCGGCTACGCGGACGTCGCCTCGGTCGAGGCCGAGGAGGTGGAGCGGCACGGACGGCCGTGGTCCGCGACGCTGCCCCTCCCGCCGCTCGGCGCGCTCTTCCTCGAGGGGCCGCCCGCGCCGCGCGACGCATGAACCGGTCGGTCTGCATCCACGGGCACTTCTACCAGCCGCCGCGCGAGAACCCGGTGACCGACGAGGTCCCGGAGCAGCCGTCGGCGGCGCCCGCGCACGACTGGAACGAGCGGATCGCCGACGAGTGCTACGCGCCGAACGCCGCGGCGCGCGTGCTCGGCGCCGACGGGGCGGTCGAGCGGACGATCTCGAACTACGCCCGCATGGGGTTCGACTTCGGGCCGACGCTCCTTCGGTGGCTCGAGCGGCGCCGCCCCGACGTCCACCGCGCCGTGGTCGACGCGGACGTCGAGAGCGCGAAGCGGTTCGGCCGCGGCTCGGCGATCGCGCAGGTCTACCACCACGCGATCCTCCCGCTCTCCTCGCCGCGCGACCGGCGGACGGAGATCCGCTGGGGCGTCCGCGACTTCGAGCTCCGGTTCGGGCGGGCGCCCGAGGGGATGTGGCTCTCCGAGTGCGCCGCCGACGTCCCGACGCTCGAGGAACTCGCCGCCCAGGGGATCGCGTTCACGATCCTCTCCCCGCGCCAGGCGGCGCGCGTCCGTCCGCCGCGGTCGGCCGCGTGGGTCGCCGTCGACGCGGAGACCCTCGATCCGCGCCGGGCGTACCGCGTGCCGCTCCCGTCCGGGCGCTCGATCGCGGCGTTCTTCTACGACGGGCCGCTCTCGCAGGGGGTCGCGTTCGAGGGGCTGACCGACGACGGAGCCGCGTTCGCCGATCGGATCCTCGGCGCCTTCCGCGACGACGACGACGACGGCGCAGACGAGGCGCAGCTCGTGCACCTCGCGACCGACGGCGAGTCGTACGGGCACCATCGCAAGTTCGCGGAGATGGGGCTCGCCTTCGCGCTGATGCGGCTGGAGGCGGCGCCGGACGTCGACCTCACGAACCACGCGTCGTTCCTCGCCGCGCACCCGCCGACGTGGGACGCGGAGATCGTCGAGCCGAGCTCGTGGAGCTGCGCGCA
>JBICIB010000195.1:0-4427 GCA_043101415.1 Planctomycetota bacterium JB042
ATCGAGCCCGTGGTCATGACGAACCTCTTCCTCTTCGGGGCCGGGCACGTCGGGAGCGCCATCTGCGCGGTCGGCGCCCCGGCCGGTCTCCGCGTCGTCGTCGTCGACGACCGCCCCGACTTCGTGACCGCGGAGCGCTTCCCGGACGCGGCGGAGCGGCACGCCGCCCCGTTCGCCGAGGCGGTGGCCTCGATCCCGATCGGGACGGAGGACTTCGTCCTGGTCCTGACGCGCGGCCACAAGGACGATCTCGCGGTCCTCCGGGCGCTCGCCGCGCACGACGTCCGGCCGAGGCACCTCGGGCTGATCGGGAGCCGGGCGAAGTGGAAGACCCTGCGGGACGGGCTGGCCGAGGAAGGCGTCGGGGAGGAGTTCCTCGGCCGGGTCCGGACCCCGATCGGCCTCCCGATCGGCGCGGTCTCCGCGCACGAGATCGCGGTCTCGGCGGTCGCCGAGCTGATTCGACTCCGGCGGCTCGGGCCCGACGCGTCGTCTTGACCGATTCCGGTGCCCGGCGTAGGCTCGTGGCCTTTGTTCACCCGAGCCGGGCCGCCCCGCGAACCGGGCCGCTCCCGCCGCGTTGATCCTCCGATCCGCGAACCCCCGAGGGCCGATCGAAATGCGTAACCTCGCCAACCTCCTCGTCTTCGGCGTGTCCGCCGCGCTCCTCGCCGAGGCGTCGGCCGACGAGATCCGCTTCGTCGACGGGCGGAAGCCGCAGCAGAACGTCGAGGTGCTGGACGAGACGCTGGACAAGATCGAGTATCGACTGGCCGGCGTCCGCCAGACCCAGTCGTACCCGTCGGACAAGGTCCTCGAGGTCGTCTACACCCGCGCGTCCGACGAGTACGACGTCGCGATGGAGAACCTCGAGTTCGGCGCGTTCTCGGACGCCGCCGATCTGTTCAAGGTCGCGGCGCAGGACGCGCGACGCCAGAAGGGGCTCGCCGCGAAGTGCCTCTTCCTCGCCGGCGACGCGTACCGGCGCGGCGGGATGTTCGACCAGGCGATCAAGACGTTCGACGACCTCGAGTCGCAGCACCCGGACTCGCGGTACGTCCCGGAGGCGCGGCTGGCGCGCGGTCTCTCTTACCTCCAGTCGGGGAACGAGGGGAAGGCGCGCCAGGAGTTCGGCAAGCTCCGCTCCGACGCCGGCAAGCTCGGCGCGCGTTGGGGGTACGAGGGAGAGCTCCGGGTCCAGATGCTCGACGAGTCGAAGGACCCCGGGACCGCGCTCGCGACCTATCGCCGGCTGGCGAAGGAGACCGAGATGAGCCACCCGACGGTGGCGAACCAGGCGAAGCTCCGGATCGGGCGCGTGCTGATCGCGCAGGGGAAGTCGGACGAGGCGGAGGCGTTCTTCCGCCGGATCCTCGATCAGCGGAGCGCTTCGGCGCGCGAGGTCGTCGCCGGTGCGTTCAACGGGCTCGGCACCTCCCTCCGGAACAAGGCCGGAGCGACGGCCGCGGAGATGAAGGAGGCGCTCTACGCCCACCTCCGCGTCGTGGTCTCGTTCGAGGAGGTCGCGCACGAGCTGCCCGAGGCGCTCTACGGCGCCGGCAAGTGCTTCCAGGTCGTCCCGGCCGAGGACGCCGTGAACCGCTCGCGCCAGATGTTCTATCGCGTGATCAACGAGTACCCGAACAGCGAGTGGGCGGCCAAGGCGAAGCAGGGCTGAGTCCGCCTCCCCCGGGTGCGGACGGGTCCGAGGACGCCCCCGCGCCCGCCGCGCCGGAGCGGGCCGCCGCCGATCGGTCGGAGGTCGAACGGGCGTACTTCGGCCCGTTCAACGCCTTCGGCTATCGCGTGCTCCGGGCCGCCGCTCGGTTCACCGTCGTGCCGTACCTCCGCCTCTCCGCGGAGGGGCTCGAGCGTCTCCCCGACGGTCCGTGCGTGCTCGCGCCGAATCACGCGTCGTACCTCGACCCGGTCGTCCTCCAATCCGCCCTCGATCGGCGCGTCGTCTACCTGATGACGAGCGACTGGTACGACCGGATCCTCCTCCGCCCGTTCTTCCGCTTCATGGGCGCGGTGCCGATCCGCGAGAACGCGCGCAGCAATCGGGCGGCGCTCGACAGCGCACACGACGCGCTCCGGAGCGGCCTCCCGGTCGTGATCTTCCCGGAGGGGCGCGTCACGACCGACGGCACCCTCGGACGGTTCCACGCGGGCGTCGCCCAGATCGCCGTCCGCGCCGGCGTGCCGATCGTCCCGGTCGGGATCGAGGGGACGTTCGCCGCGCTGCCGAAGGGGCGGCTCCTGCCGCGGCGTGCGCGCGTCACGGTGCGCGTCGGGACGGCGCTGGACGTGCCGCCCGTCGAGCACGTCGACAAGGCGGCGCGGCGACGCGCCTCCCGCGAACTGACGGACCGCGTGAGGATCGCCGTCGAGGCGCTCCTCCCCGCTTCTCGCGTGTGACCTCGATCGTTCCCCGCGTTCTCTCTCCCGGGCGGTAACCGACCCGCGTTTCGTTCGTCCTCTCGTCGAGGCCGGGCACGGAGCGCCGGCCCGGTCCGGCCGGTGGCGCGGGGAGACGTCGATGCTCGGGGAGCGGCACGAAGAGTGGGTGCGCGCGGCACGTGAGGGGGACGACGAGGCGTTCGGAGAGCTCGTGCGGTCGAGCTGGCCCGCGCTCGTCCGGTCCGTCGAAGCGGCGGTCGGGGACCATCACGAGGCGCAGGACCTGGTGCAGGAGGCGCTCCTGCGCGCCCACGGGAGGCTCGACCGGCTCGAGGCGGACGCGCACTTCGTCCCGTGGGTCCGCCGGATCGCCCGCAACGTCGCGGTCGATCGGATGCGTCGGAGGCGCCGGCAGCTCGCCGTCGAACTGCTCGACCCGGACTCCCTGCGGGCGGCCGAGGTCCGCGAGGCGGACCCGGCCCGCAACGCGGACGAAGAGGAGGATCGCGAGCGAAGGCTCGTCCGGCTCTGGCACGACATCGCCGAACTCCCGCCGCGCGAGCGGCGGCTGCTGCTCCTCTACTACGGTCGCGGGATGTCGATCGGCGCGGTGGCCGAGGAGTGCGGGATGTCGACGAGCGGCGTCAAGGTCGCGCTCCACCGGGCCCGGAGGAGCCTCGTGGAGCGGACCGTCGGCGGCGCGACGCGCGCGCTGCGGGCGTGAAGAGCCTCAGCCGCCGTCTTCCTCGGCGTCTCCGTCCGCTCCGTCACGCGCCTCGAACGTCAGCGACGCCGAGTTGATGCAGTAACGGAGCCCGGTCGGCTCGGGACCGTCCTCGAAGACGTGGCCGAGGTGGGCGCCGCACCGTGCGCACAGCACCTCCGTTCGGACCATCCCGAGGGTGCGGTCGGTCTCGGTCTCGACGTTCTCCGCGTCGGCGGGCTTCCAGAAGCTCGGCCAGCCGGTGCCGGAGGAGAACTTCGCGTCCGAGCCGAACAGCTCGGCCTCGCAACAGACGCAGCGGTAGGTCCCGTCCCCGTGGTGGTCCCAGTACGCGCCCGAGAACGCGCGCTCGGTCCCCTTCTCGCGGGTGACGTGATACTGCTGCGGCGTGAGCTTCTTCTTCCACTCCGCATCCCGGGCGGCGGGGTCGGTCTCGGCCATGATCTCCTCCGCGGTCTTCTTTCCTTCGGGGCCGTCCGGCGCCGGCGAGGGGGTCGTCGCGGCGCCGGTCTCGCCCGCGGTCGCGCCGGACGAGACCGGCGAGTCGGCGGGAGCGCACGCGCCCGCGAGGGCGGCTCCCAGGACGAGGGACGGGACGGTCTTCCACATCGGAACTCTCCGGTCAGGGGCGGGCGGCGGCGAACTCGATGCCGCGCCCGGCGATCGGTTTCGCCTCAATCCCCCGCGAACGAGGGGTGGGGGAGGTACGGCAGCTTCGCCTCCTGCTCCTCCGGCTTCTTCATCTCCATCTCCTCGACCAGGAGGTCCGGGCAGACGACCGACACGAACCCGCCGCGGGCGGCGTTCAGGACGGTCGGGGTGTCGCCCGTCACGTAGATGTCCCGGAGCGACCGGAGCGTCACGCCCTGCCACTCGCCGCCGCGGATCGGCTCCTCGCGGCCGTCGAGGTAGACCCGGTACGCCGCCACGGGAGGCGACAGGCTGATCGAGCCGTTCCGGTACCGTCCGTCGGCGCGGGCGCCCGACACGGACACGTCCGAGCGGGCCATCACCTCGACGCGGATCCCGTACGGGAGTTCCTGGTCCTTCGCCACCGACAGGAGTTCGGCGCGGAGCGCCTCCTTCGAGAGGGTGTGGCTCGAGCGGACGAAGACGTTCCCCGGTCCCCCCGCGCCTCCGACCGAGTGACCGTTCGACGCGGCGATCGCCCGGGTCGGGATGCGGCTCATGTACCACGCGCGCAGCCGCCCCTCGTCGACGAGGGTCAACGGCTGGGCCGGCACGCCGTCGTCGTCGACCATGAAGTGGCCGAGGAGCGGCGTCCCCTCGAACTCCGCCCGGG
>JBICIB010000196.1:0-3398 GCA_043101415.1 Planctomycetota bacterium JB042
GTCGACCGGCGCGCCGACCCGGGTCGTCGCCGGCGCGATCCCGGCCTCGGCGAGCGGCGGGTTCTTCCCGTCGAAGTACGCGCCGAGCAGCCCCGGCGCGGCCGCCGCCGACGGGCCGAGGAGGAGCGCCGCGGCGCACGCGAGACGCCACGAGGAAGCGGACGGGCCTCCGCGCCGGCGGGACCGGGCGGACCGGGGGGGGAGCGGGGTCATGGGGAGCACGGTCTCCGATCGGGCGAGTCGGACGGGCGGTCGGAAGAGGGCGGGACGATTATCACCCAGTTCCGGTTCCGCGCCGGCGCGAAAACCGCACTCGCTCAAGCACCTGCGGGAGCGTCCGTTGCGACCGCGGAACCGTCAGGGAGCCGTCGCCCCGGCCAGGCGGACGATCTCCTCCGCCCGGTCGACGAGGTGGTCCGGACGCTCGGCCTCGAGCTCGGCCCGGCCGCGGAACCCCCACGTGACGGCGATCGACGGGATCGACGCGGCGCGCGCCGTCCGCATGTCGATCGGCGTGTCCCCGACGTAGAGGGTCTCCGCCGGCGCGAGCCCGATCCGGTCGAGGATCCAGCGGACCGACGTCGGATCCGGCTTGCGCGGGAACTCCTCGCGGTGGCCGAGGACGACCTCGAACAGGCCGGCCCAGCCGAGCCCCTCCATCGTCGCGACGGTCAGCGGGTCCGGCTTGTTCGAGAGGACCGCGAGGCGCGCCCCCTCCTCGACGAGCGTCCGGAGCATCGCCTCGACCCCGTCGTACGGCCGGGCCCCGAGGAGGACGTTCGCGTCGTAGAACGCCCGCGTCTCGACGAGCAGCCGCTCGAGCAGCGATTCGTCGTCGCGCCGGGCGTCCGGCAGCGCCTTCCGGCAGAGGACGCGCACCCCCTCGCCGACCATGGTCGCCACCGCCCGGTTCGGATGCGTCGGCAGCCCGAGGACGCCGAGCCCGTGGTTCAGGGCGGCGGCGATGGTGCCGAGGGTGTCGACGAGGGTGCCGTCGAGGTCGAAGACGAGGCCGCGGACGGTCATCCCGAGAGCGTATCCGGGGGGCGATCGCCCCGTTTCCTCAATTCCGCCCCCTCCATCTGCCGATCGATGGACCGAGATGCGCACCCCCCTGGACGCCGCGACCCCGCTGCTGTTCGGCCCCCCCGGCCGTCCGACGGTCCTCGTGGTCCGGACGATCCTCTTCACGGGGGCGGTCGTCGCGGGCGCGGCGGCCGCGGTGGTGTGCGGACCGTCGACCGAAGTCGGACTCCTCGCCGTCGGCGCCGCCGCGCTCGGTCTCCTCGGCTGGACCCGCACCGCGGTCCGCCGCGCGCACGGCTACGAGGAGCGGCTCGCCCGCGCGGAGGCGCGCGACGTCGACATCGACGACGAGGTCCACAAGCTGACCGACCGGTTCCAGGCGATGCTCCTCGACTACGAGGAGCTGCAGCGCGCCGCGGCCGAGCAGCGCGCCGAGCTGAACGGCACCGTCCGCGAGCGGACCGCGGCCCTGATGGCCGCGAACCGACGCCTCGAGCGGATCGACCACATGAAGGACGAGTTCGTGTCGCTCCTCGCGCACGAGCTCCGCACGCCGCTGACGTCGGTCCGGACGTACGTCGAGCTCCTCCTCGAGTACGACGAGAAGGGGGTCCACGGCTCGGAGCGGCGCGAGTTCCTCGAGATCATCCGGTCGCAGGCGCGGCGCGTGTCGCGGCTGATCCTGGAGATCCTCGACCTGAGCCGGCTCCGCGCCGGGCGGTTCGAGTTCACGTTCGGCGACCACGACGCCGCGCGCGCGATCGAGGAGGCGGTCGAGGACTACGCCGAGGCGACCGACTCCACCCCGCCGCGCATCGTCCTCCACCGCCCGGCCAAGCCGGTCGAGGCGCGGTGCGACCGCTCGCGGCTGGTGCAGATCCTCGCCACGCTGCTCGAGAACGCGTTCGAGCACGGCGGCGACTCCGCGCCCGTCGACGTCGCGTGGGCCGCCGACGGCGATCGGGTGCGGATCACGGTCTCCGACCACGGCGACGGCGTCCCCCCCGCCGAACGCGAGTCGATCTTCGAGCCGTTCCACAAGACCCGCCGCGACGGCCAGTCGACGACGAGCGGCACCGGCCTCGCGCTCTACCTCGGCCGCGAGTTCGCCCGGAAGATGGACGGCGACCTCTGGGTCGAGGAGACCGACGGCGGCGGCGCCCGATTCGTCGTCTCCCTCCCGAACGCCGCCGCCCCCGCCGCCCCGAAGGCCGCCGCGCTCGAGCCGTCCCCGGCCGGCGCGTGAGGCGGGCGGGTCACTGGAAGTCGATCACGCGTCCCGCCGTCGCCGTGAACCCGACCGGCGTCTTCGCGTCGGCGAAGAACGCCTGCACGTGGATCGCCCCGAGCGGGAACGTCACCGGCGTGTCGAACGCGTAGTCGATGCGACCGAACTCGTCGGTCGGGAGGAACAGCACGACGTGCGGAGGACCGACGTAGAGCGTGCACCCATTCCCGGCCGGGACCGCCGTCCCGGTCGCGCCGAGGAAGAGCGCCGCCACCGTCGGCTCGAACTCCCCCGACAGCGCGAAGAGCGACACCTCGCCTCCGGGCGTCGGCGTGCCGTCGAGATCGATGGAGGCGTCCGCGCCGAGGCTGCTCTGGCACGGCGCCCCGGTTTTCGTGATCGTCCCGAGCGTCGACGAGAGGATCGAGAGCTTTCCGGAACCCGGCGCGAGGTACGAGCCGACCGCCAAGTCGAGGCCGTTGCCGTTGACGTCGCCGATGTAGGTCGCGGCCCAACCAAACCGCTCACCGGAAGGACCGGCAACCTGGCCGATTTCACTCATGTCCTGACCCGAAACGATGGTGACGCGCAGATTGCTCGGGCCGTCCGGAGGGGACCCTTGGCTGACGAGGATGTCGTCATGCCCGTCACCATCGAAGTCGAGAAACGGCGCGGCGTGAACGATCTCCTCGTCGGGAAACTTCTTCTTCATCTTCCAGAGCAGCGCGCCGCTCTGACCGTCGTACATGCGCACCTGATCATGGATCGTGTTGTTCGCGCTCAGCCCGACGACGAGGAGGTCGGGGAATCCGTCGCCCGAGGCGTCACCTGCGCCATAGGCTTGACTACCCAGCCGTTCGCCGGGAGCATCTCCGAAGAACGCCTGGAGAGTCGCTCCAGAACTCCCCGACCGAACCTCGACCGCGCCAGCCGCGAATCCTCCGCCGGTCGGATCACCGGGGATCCCGACCCCGTAGTCGTCGAAGCCGTCCTGGTCCACGTCGCCGACGCCCGCCACCTACCAACCGAGGTGAGCCGTCTGAGTTGACCCGTGATGAACGTGAAGGTCCGCCCCCGTCTGGGCGGACACGATGCGGCACGATCCGATCTGGTGGAGGCCGCCCGCCGTCTGGTAGATCGGGCC
>JBICIB010000197.1:0-3826 GCA_043101415.1 Planctomycetota bacterium JB042
CCGAGGTCGGGGGTAGGATGCACGGCCCACCGACCACCCCCGGACCCGCGGACGCGACGACGATGCTCCCCTCCCTCCTCTTCTTCCCGATGCTCCTCTCCGCGACCGCCGCGCCCCCGCTCGACGACGCGGTCGCGGCGGGCGAGCGCGCGCTCCTCGCCTCGGCCGAGGCGCTGCGCCGGCCGTTCCGGGACGACGTGGTCGTCGAGGCGTCCGTGCGCGGGGTCCCGGTGCGGGTCGAGTACGTGGTGACGTTCGGCGACTCCGGGCTCGGCCGGCTCGAGCGCGGTCCGGTCTCCGCGATCCTCGAGGACGACTGGGCGAGCGTCGTCCACGCCGCGAAGCCGGACGCCTACTTCGTCGCCGAGGCGTCCGGCGCCGCGCTGGAGGACCTGCTCCAGCTCGTCGATCCCGGCCTCGCGCTCCTGCCGCACGTCGCGCTCCGGGCGGCCGAGGAGGGGGTCGACGCGGTCGAGGCGATGGCGATCGACTGGGACGACGAGGTCCGTCTCGTCGGCTGCGAGGAGAGCGCCGGGGCGGACGGCGACGCGCGGGTCGTCGTGACGCTCGCGCACGCGAACGGCGAGGAGACGATCGAGCTCGACGCGGAGACGCACCGGCTCGTCCGGCGCGAGGCGACCCGCGGGGACGTCCGTTGGATCGCGACCCACGCCGTGCGCCCGACCGACGGCGAGGACGAGATCGCGCCGTTCGAGCCGGGCGAGCGGACGCTGACCCGCGAGCTGCTCGGCCTCCTCCGGGCGGCCGCCGGCGACCCGGCCCCGGCGTTCGCCGCGCCGGGCCTCGACGGGGCGGTCGCGTCGCTCGACGCGCTCCGGGACGGACGCGTCGTGGTGCTCGACTTCTGGGCGACCTGGTGCCGGCCGTGCATCAAGGGGCTGAAGGACGTCGAGCGGTTCGCGGCGGAGGCGGACCCGGAACAGGTCCGGGTCGTCGCGGTGAACGTGTCGGAGAAGCTCGAGGAGGACGACCGCGTCGAGGCGGTCGGGGCCTTCTGGGAGCGGGCCGGCCACCGGTTCCCGACGCTGATCGACTTCGACGACTCGATCCGCCGGGCGTACGGCGCGGCGGAGATCCCGCTGACCGTCGTCGTCGGACCCGACGGGACGATCCGCGCCGCGCACCCCGAGGAGGAGCCGCTCCTCGAGTGGCTCCGGAGGGAGACGGCGGCCGCGCGACGCTGAGCCGCGACGCGGTCAGGGGCGCGGCGAGAGCCGCTCCTCTCCCGAGAAGATCGGGATCGCGACCTTCAGGGCGACGGTGAAGACCATCAGCCCGAACGCCCAGATCCCCGCCGTGACCTTCCACTCGACGACGCTCGGGACGTACTCGACGACCTCGTGCAGGGTGCTCGGGACGAACCCGGGGACGATCAGCCCCATCCCCTTCTCGATCCAGCACCCGACGAAGGCGGCGACGCACGCGACGGTGAGCACCCTCGCGTCGGTCATCGCGCGCCGCCCGAGGAACAGGACCGCGGCGAGGACGTTCAGGGCGATCGCGGTCCAGATCCACGGCACGAGCGCGTCCTTGCCGTGGAGGCCGAAGAAGAGGTACTGGGCCGACGCGGTGTGCGCGCCGCCGGTGTAGAACTCCGTGAACACCTCCGACGCGATCATCAGGAGGTTCACGAGGATCGTCACCCGGACGATCGAGACCAGCGTCCGGATCGGCTTCGAGGAGAGCGGGAGCCGCAGGCGCTTCTTCAGGAACAGCATCGTCACGATCACGAACGCCGGCCCCGCCACGAACGCGGAGGTGAGGAAGCGCGGCGCCAGGAGCGCGGTGTTCCAGAACGGCCGGCCGCCGAGGCCGCAGTAGAGGAAGGCGGTCACCGTGTGGATCGAGATCGCCCAGACGATCGAGACCATCACGAACGGGACGTACCACTTCGGGTCCGGCGTCCGGCCGAGGAACCGCGTGTACAGCAGGTACCCGACGACGTGCAGGTTCAGGAGCAGGTACCCGTTCAGGACGAGCACGTCCCAGGTGAGCATCGAGATTGGGAAGTTGAACCGCCCGATCCCCGGGAACATGTGCCAGAACCGGTCCGGCCGCCCGAGGTCGACGGTCACGAACGCGAGGCACATGAAGATCGCCGCCACCGCCAGGATCTCCCCCAGGATCACGACGTCGTGCATCTCCCGATCGCGATAGAGGTAGGCGGGGATCACCATCATCACGCCGCCGGCGGCGACGCCGACCAGGAACGTGAAGTTGGCGATGTAGAGCCCCCAGCTCACGTGGTCGGTCATGTGGGTGACGACCATGCCGTCCGCCATCTGGCGCGCCCACGCGTGGACGCCGACCAGGAAGACGGCGGTGAGGAGCGTCATCCAGCCGTAGAACGCCGCGCTCCCCTCCGTCGCCAGCGCGAGCATGCGGAGGAGGAAGCGGGGGTACGACCGGGAGTGTCGGGCCGTCGCGACGCCGTCGCTCATCTTCGCCGCCTTCCGTCCGGGGTCGGGTCGAGCGTTCCGTCAATCATCGAAGAAGTAGAAGAAGCTCGGCTTCGTGCCGAGTTCCTCCTTCAGGACGAACACGCGCTTGTTCGCGAGGATCCACCGGAGCTCCGACTCGGGGTCCGCGACGTTTCCGAACACCCGCGCTCCCGTCGGACACGCCTCGGCGCAGGCCGGCAGCCGCCCCTCGCGCGTCCGGTGCAGGCAGAAGTGACACTTCTCCATCACGCCCTGCGGACGGATGCGGTTCGAGAGGAGCCCCTGGTCCGGGTTCACCTCGTCGGCCGGGATCGTCGGCTTCTTCCAGTTGAAGCGCCGGGCGTGGTACGGACAGGCCGCCTCGCAGTAGCGGCAGCCGATGCACCAGTCGTAGTCGACGACCACGATCCCGTCCGGCTCCTTCCACGTCGCCTCGACCGGACAGACCGCGGTGCACGGCGGCGCGTCGCACTGCTGGCACTGCACCGGGAGGTAGTCCTTCCCCTCCGCCGGGACCGCGTGGTCGTACGTCGTGTTCCCCTTCTCGAGGTCCATGCTCCCCTTCTCGAGCTCGAGGACGCGGATGTACGACTGGTTCGTGTCGCGGTCGTGGTTGTTCTCGCGGTGGCACGCCTCGACGCACTTCCCGTTGCCGTTGCACTTCGAGAGGTTGATCGCGTAGGCGAACTTCACCCCCGGCAGCGGCGCCGGGTCGGCGACCTTGCACGCGGCGCCGTACTCCCGCTCGGTGTCGCGCTCGATGCGGTCCAGCACCTCGCGCTTGTCGTCCTCCGAGAGCTCCTTGTAGTGCTTCCGGAGGAACTCCTCGACGGTGAGCCCCTCGGCGAACTCGGCGACCGGGGAGACCGCCTTGGCGAACGCGGCGGCGCCCAGAGTGACCGCCGCCCCCTTCACGACCGCCCGCCGCGTCGGGCGCGCGCCCTCCGGCTTCGTCTCGGTGCTCATTCGTGCGACTCCGGGTCGGGGGTCAGGAACCGATCGATCGGCTTGAACGTCGGCCGCATGCGCGGGAACGCCGGGGCGTGCGGGTCGTGGCAGTCGACGCAGTGGTTCCGGGTCCGGGGCCCTCGCGTCAGGTCCCAGTACCCGGTCATGCCGCCGTGCGCGCCGTGCCTCCAGTCGCGGAGCTGCGGGCCGTGGCACTGGCCGCACAGGTCCATCACGTCCTCGAACGCCACCGGGCGCCCGTCGGCTCGCCGGAGGCGGTCGTAGTCGGTCGGGTCGTGGCACGCGAGGCAGGTGCCGTCGCCGTGCCGGACCACGAGCCCCTGGTGGAACTCGTCGAGATCCTCGGTCCGCGCGTTCGTCCGGTCGGGAGGACGGGTGGCGTGGCAGGTGGAGCA
>JBICIB010000198.1:0-3623 GCA_043101415.1 Planctomycetota bacterium JB042
CGTGTGCTCTTCCGATCTCGGCGCCCCTTCGTCTGGCTCGCCGGACTGCAGCTCGGGATCGCGGCGGCCGGGCTCGCGGTCGTTCCGCTGTTCGACGCGTTGCCGTTCCGTGTCACGGGATGGCTGGCGGCGGCGCGCGAGTCGTTCTGGCAGGTCCAGGCGGTGACCTTCGGCCTCTTCCTGCTCGTCATGCTCGTGCCGACGCTGCTGATGGGGGCGATGTTCCCGTTCGCCAGCCGGGTCGCCGGGGACGGGGCCGACGCGGGACGGACCGTCGGGACGGTCTACGCGGCGAACACCTTCGGCGCGATCGTCGGCGCGGCGGCGGCCGGGTTCGCGCTCGTCCCGTGGCTCGGCGTGCGCGGCGCGCTCCTCGCGGCGGTCGTGACCAACCTCGCGGTGTTCGCGCTCTTCGCCGAGGCCGCGGGCGCCGGCTGGGCGCGGCGCCGGGCGGTCGCGGCGGGGGGGCTCGCCGTCGGGCTCGCGCTCGTCGCGCTCTCCCCGAGCTGGGATCCGGCGCGGACCGCGACGGGGGCGTTCGCGAACGCGCGACGCCTCCCGCCGGCCGTGGCGGCGTCGCCGGAGCGGCTCGCCCACAGCGCCGCCCAGGCGAAGATCGTGTTCCACGAGGACGGACGGGACACGACGGTCACGGTCCTCGAACGGCCGGACGGCGAGCGGATCCTCTCCGTGAACGGCAAGCCGGACGCGTCGTCGCGCGAGGACCTGTCGACCCAGCTCCTGCTCGGGCACGTCCCGATGCTGCTGCACCCCGATCCGAACGACGTCCTCGTGATCGGACTCGCCAGCGGGATCACCCTCGCGGCGACGGCGAAGCACGACGCCGCCTCGCTCCAGTGCGCCGAGATCGCCCCGTCGGTCGTCCGGGCGTGCCGGATGTTCGAGGAGGCGAACGACCACGTGCTCGACGACGAGCGCGTCGAGGTCCTGACGACCGACGGGCGGAACCACCTCCGGTTCACCGACCGGACGTACGACGTCGTGATCTCGGAGCCGTCGAACCCGTGGATCGTCGGCATCGGCGACCTCTTCACGCTCGAGTTCTTCCGGATCGTGTCGGACCGCCTGACCGACGGCGGCGTGGCGTGCATCTGGGTCGAGACCTACAACATCGACGAGGAGTCGCTCCGCTCGGTCGCGCGGACCGTCCTGGAGGTCTTCCCCGACGGCGCGCTCTGGAACATCGGTCCGTTCGACTTCGAGCTCGTCGGCGTGAAGGGGGGGATCGAGGTCGACGCGGCGACGCTGGTGGCGCGGGCCGAGGCGCCGGCGGTCGCGGCGGACCTCGGCCGGATCGGGATCGACTCGGCGGCCGGACTCCTCGCCCGGCAGGTCTGCGGCCCGGAGGCGCTGCGGCGGTTCGCCGACGGGGCGCCGCTCCACACCGACGACAACGCGCTCCTGGAGTTCCGCGCCCCGAGGATCCTGTTCCGGAACCGGGGGGAGTTCGACCTGCTCGAGACCCTGGAGGAGGCCAGGGCCCCGACGTTCGACTGGCTCGACGGTCCGGGCGCGGACGCCCTCCGCGCGGAGGTCGCGGCCGCGGTCGAGGCGGAGAGGCGGCGACGGGGGGCCGAGATCCATCTCTTCCGGGCCGCGGCGCTCGGCAACGACCCGACCCCGGCCGCGGCCGAGCGGATGCGGGACGAGCTCCGGAAGGCCGCGGCGCTCGCCCCCGACCACCCCGACCTGGTCGCGCAGCTGGAGGAGGGGATGGCCCTGGCGACCGAGTACGAGCGCCAGGGCCGGACCCCCGACGCGATCACCACCTACCGGCGCCTCCTGTCGGTCTTCCCGGACGACCCGCGCCCGGCGAACGACCTCGCCTGGCTGCTGGCGACCCACCCGAACGAACGGTTCCGGGACGGCGAGGAGGCGGTCCGGCTGGCGGAGAAGGCGGTCGCCGCGACGGGCGGGGACGCTCCGAACGAACTCGACACCCTGGCCGCGGCGTACGCCGAGGCGGGGCGGTTCAAGGACGCTCGGGTGACGATCTCGAAGGCGATCGCGCGGGCGCGCGCGGAAGGGAACCCCCGCGCCGCCACGGGTTTCGAGGCGCACCAGGAGACGATCCGCCGGGGCGAGGCGATCCGCTCCGGGTCGCCCTGACCGGGACGCCGCCGCCCCCCGGCCGACGGCGCGTCCCCTGCCGGGTGCAACTCGTTGATCGGAAAGAACCCCGGGCGCTCGCCCGCCCCGAAATCCGTGCTACCATTCCCGGACGTTCGTGCCTGTCGGGTCTTCGGCCGACGCAGGACCACGCCTCCCGTTCGTGGTCGACCTGCGTCACGTGCTCCCCGGGGGGAGTGCCGCAGTGGAGGATGTCCCTTGCGAGTCACGCTGATCTACGCCAAGTCTCGCCTGTTCAAGGAGAAGGCGAAGGGGATCGGGGGGTTCGACGAAGGTGCCGGCGAGTACGCCCGGGACGACGTCTTCCCGCCGCTCGGGATCGCGTGCCTCGGCGCCGTCCTCGAAGAGAAGGGGCACGAGGTCCGCCTGATCGACGACTCGATCGAGGAGGACTCGGTGATCGACGAGGCGATCCGTTGGTCCGAGGTGGTCGGCGTGACCGCGCTCACCTCGAACGCCCGGCGCGCGAACGAGCTCGGCCGCATGGCGAAGGGGATGGGGAAGTTCACGGTCGCCGGCGGCCCGCACCCGACGGTGGCGCCGGAGTTCTTCCTGGAGGGGGACGACCCGCCGTTCGACCTGACGGTCCAGAGCGAGGGGGACCTCGTCCTGCCGGAGATCCTCGACAACGTCGACCGTCCCGAGAACTGGCCGAACATCAAGAACCTCACGTTCAAGCGGGACGGCGAGCTCGTCCAGACCCCGCGGCGGGGGTTCATCAAGGACCTCGACTCGCTCCCGTTCCCGGCGTACCACCTGTACGACATGAACCGGTACTTCAAGTACATGGTGAACCCGGGGATCCCGATCGTGTCGTCGCGCGGATGCCCGTACGCCTGCACGTTCTGCGACGCCGAGATGACGCCGCGCAACTACCGTGCGATGTCCGCCGAGCGGACGGTCGAGCTGATGGACAAGATGATGCGCGACTACGACGCGCCTCAGATGTTCTTCTTCGACGACCTCTTCACGATCAACAAGAAGCGCGTGATGGCGATCTGCGAGGAGCTGATCCGCCGCGGCATCTTCGTCGAGTGGTCGGCCGAGTCGCGGGTCGACACGGTCACCCACGAGATGCTCCGCCTCATGCGGAAGGCCGGCTGCATCAAGCTCTACTTCGGACTCGAGTCCGGCTCGCCCAACCAGCTCATCACGATGAAGAAGTCGGTGACCCCCGAGGGGATCCTGAAGGGGGCGAAGCTGACCCGTGAGATCGGGATCTACTTCAAGTTCTTCATCATCTACGGGTTCCCCGGCGAGACCGACGAGGACCACGCCTGCACCGAGGAGATCGTGAAGCGGTCCCTCCCGCACAACATCGCGGTCTCGCTCCTCTGCCCCCACAAGGGGACCGAGGTGTACGACCAGATCAAGGACCGCATCATCCACCAGCCCGAGGTCGTCGAGTACGGCTACTGGCACCAGACGGTGATGTGGCGCCACGACCGCTTCTCCTTCGAGGAGCTCCAGGC
>JBICIB010000199.1:0-5287 GCA_043101415.1 Planctomycetota bacterium JB042
CCCCCTCCTGGAGCGGCGGCGCGGCGAGGGTGACGGCGAGGAGGGAGGTGAGGAACATGGAGGCCTACTTTCCGAAGAGCTTGCGGAACAGGATCTTCACCGGATCGAAGAACCGGTCGACGACCCGCTCCTTCAGCGGGATGATGGCGTTGTCGGTGATCTTGATGTGCTCGGGACAGACGACCGTGCAGCACTTGGTGATGTTGCAGTAGCCGATCCCGTTCGCCTTCCGCAATTCGTCGACCCGGTCCTCGGTGTCGAGCGGGTGCATCTCGAGCGCCGCGACGTAGGTGAAGAATCGCGGGCCGATGAACTCGTCGTGCTTCTTGTGGTCGCGGAGGACGTGGCAGACGTCCTGGCACAGGTAGCACTCGATGCACTTCCGGAACTCCTGCACCCGGTCGACGTCCTCCTGGTGCATCCTCCACGTGCCGTCCTCGAAGTCCGGCTTCCGCGGCTTGAACGGCTTGATCCTCTTCTTCACCTCGTAGTTCCACGACACATCGGTGACGAGGTCGCGGATGACGGGGAAGGTCTGGACCGGCTCGATGGTGACCGGCTGCGACAGGTCGAGATCGGAGAGGCGGGTCATGCACAGAAGCTTCGGCATGCCGTTCACCTCGGCCGAGCAGGAGCCGCACTTGCCGGCCTTGCAGTTCCAACGGCACGCGAGGTCGCCGGCCTGCTCGGCCTGCACCTTGTGGACGGCGTCGAGCACGACCATCCCCTCGGTCACCTCGGTGGGGAAGTCCTGGAACTCCCCGCCCTCCTTCGTGCCGCGCCAGATGCGGAAGGTGGCCTTCGTGGTCATGCCTTCTGGTTCTCCTCGATGATCTTCTGCAGGGGCTCGGGGATCGCGGGGAGCGCCCGTTCCTCGAGCTCCATCGAGCCGTCCGCGCCCTTCGTGATGACGTGGCGGACCTTCCCGAACTTCTCGTCCTTCGCCGGATAGTCGTCGCGGAAGTGTCCTCCGCGGCTCTCCTTCCGGACCTCGGCGGAGCGCGCGATCGCCTCGGAGACGGTCAGCAGGTTCTTCAGGTCGAGCGCGGTGTGCCAGCCGGGGTTGTACTCGCGGTTGACGTCGCACTTCGTCTTCGCCGCCCGCGCCTTCAGCTCCTGCAGCCGCTCGACCGCCTGCTCCAGCTCGTCCTGACGGCGGACGATGCCGACCAGCTCCTGCATCATCTCCTTCAGGTCGCCCTGCACCGCGTACGGCGACTCGCCGTCCCGGTCGAACGGGGCCAGCGCCGCGGCCGCGGCCGCCTCGACCTCGGCGTCGTCGACCTCGACGTCGCCGTTCTCGCGGGCGAACCTCGCCGCGTACTCGCCGGCCCGCTTGCCGAACACGACCAGGTCGGAGAGGGAGTTCCCCCCGAGCCGGTTCGCGCCGTGAAGCCCCGCCGCGCACTCGCCGGCCGCGAACAGGCCGGGGACGGTCGACATCTGCGAGTCGCCGTCGACGAAGATCCCGCCCATCACGTAGTGGACGGTCGGGCCGACCTCCATCGGCTCGTTCGTGATGTCGATCCCCGCCAGCTCCTTGAACTGGTGGTACATGCTCGGGAGCTTCTTCTTGATGTGCGCCTCGCTGTCCGAGAGCTTCTCCCGGATCCAGGCGATGTCGAGGAAGACCCCGCCGTGCGGCGAGCCCCGCCCCTCCTTCACCTCGCGCACGATGCACCGCGCCACGTGGTCGCGGGTCAGGAGCTCGGGCGGTCGGTTCGCCGACTTGTCGCCGGTGACGTACCTCCACCCCTCCTCGGGGTCGCTCGCGGTCTGGTTCTTGTAGAGCTCCGGCACGTCGTCGAACATGAACCGGCGCCCCTCGCTGTTCTTGAGGATGCCGCCCTCGCCCCGCACGCCCTCCGTGACCAGGATGCCGGCCACGCTCGGGGGCCAGACCATGCCGGTCGGGTGGAACTGGACGTACGCCATGTCCGTCAGCTCGGCCCCCGCCTCGTACGCGAGCGCGTGACCGTCGCCGGTGTACTCCCACGAGTTCGAGGTCACCTTGTACGCGCGGCCGATCCCGCCGGTCGCGAGCACGATCGCCTTCGCCTTGAAGACCCGGAACCGGCCCTTCTCGCGGTCGTAGCCGAACGCCCCGCAGACCCGGTCCCCGTCCGTCAGGAGGTCGACGACGGTGTGCTCCATGTAGACGTCGATCCCCTGGTGGATCCCGTGGTCCTGGAGCGTGCGGATCATCTCGAGCCCCGTCCGGTCGCCGACGTGCGCGAGCCGCGGGTACCGATGACCGCCGAAGTTCCGCTGGAGGATGCGGCCGTCCTTCGTCCGATCGAAGACCGCGCCCCACGCCTCGAGTTCGCGGACGCGGGCCGGCGCCTCCTGCGCGTGCAGCTCGGCCATCCGCCAGTTGTTGACGTACTGCCCGCCGCGCATGGTGTCGGCGAAGTGCGTCTCCCAACCGTCGCGGTCGTCGACGTTCGCCATCGCCGCCGCCATCCCCCCTTCGGCCATGACGGTGTGCGCCTTGCCGAGGAGCGACTTGCAGATCAGTCCGACCGACGACCCGTCCTTCGCCGCCTCGATCGCGGCGCGCAGTCCCGCGCCCCCGGCGCCGATGACGATGACGTCGTGTTCGTGCGTCTGGTAGTCCGACATCAGAGGATCCTCCAGTCGGTCCACGTGCCGCTCGCCAGCATCATCACGTAGAAGTCCGTGAACATGACCCAGATCAGGGAGACCCACGCCCACTTCATGTGGTGCTCGTTCAGGCAGGTCACGCAGTCCCACGCCTTCTTCCGCCCCTTCGAGCCCGAGAAGGCGTCGAGGAAGCCGCCGACGAGGTGGCGCAGCGAGTGGCAGCCGAGCGTGTACCCCGAGAGGAAGACGACGTTCAACGTCAGCACGATCGTCCCCACGCCGATCCCGAACTCCGTCCCGCCCGCGCCGTCGTCGAACCACATCCCCTTCCACGCGTCGTGCGCGAGGAGGAACAGGAACGCGATCGCGAAGTAGAGGAAGTACCGGTGGACGTTCTGCACGATGAGCGGCAGCGAGTTCTCGCCGCGGAACTCGTCGCGCAGCTCGCCGACCGCGCACGCCGGCGGGTCGCCCCAGAACGCCTTGTAGTACGCGCCGCGGTAGTAGTAGCAGGTGAACCGGAACCCGGCCGGGAAGACGAGGATCACCATCGCCGGCGAGACCCACCTCGGCAGCCATTCCGGGACGCCCTGGAACCAGGCGTGCGGCGAGTCGCCCCAGAGGAGCGGGGAGTAGAACGGCGTCAGGTAGCCGCCGAACTCGAAGTTCGCGTTCTGAAAGACGCGGATGTTGGCGTAGACGAGGAAGATCGAGAGACCGATGAAGACGGTCAGCGGCTGGAGCCACCACGCGTCGTTTCGAGAGGTCTGACCGAAGCCACGCCTGGCGGCGCTCGCGCCCGCGGGTGTCATGCGCTCATCTCCAGTTTCACGCTCCGAAGCGGGAAGAGACGGGAAGGTATCAACTTAGGGGGCTTCGGGGACCGGGTCAACGTGACGGATCGTCGCGGCTGGACACCGGGCTCATCCGAACACGAGGTCGAGCAGCAGCGGCCGCACCTCGGTCGCGCGGAAGCGCTCCCTCGCTCCCTCCGGCCGCGAGCAGAGGAGGACCGGAACGTCGCCGTCCCGCTCGGGGAGCCGACCGTGGGACCCTTTCACCAGGCGCGCGTCGAACGGGATCACCTCCAGGAGGCCGCGGAGACCGAGCTTCTTCTTCAGGAGGTACGCCGCGACCTTCAGCTTGGGCGCACGGATCGTCGGATCGAGGAAGAGCTCGAGCGGGTCGTACCCCGGCTTCTTGTGGATGTCGACGGTCCGCGCGAAGTCCGGAGCGTCCGCGTCGTCGAGCCAGTAGTCGTAGGTGAACCAGCGGTCCGCCGCCGCGATCGCGACCAGCTCGCCGGCCCGCTCGTGGTCGATCCCGAGCTCGCGCTTCCCGTCCGCGTCGAGCACGCGATCGACGCCGTCGGTCCCCTCGAGACACTCCCTCACCGCCGGGACGTCCGCCGGATCGGCCACGTAGACGTGCGCGCACTGATGGTCGGCGACCGCGAACGCGCGCGACACGCCGACGTCGAGCAGCTCCCCCACCAGGTTCTCCTGGGCCCGGAGGAACCCCGCCTCCCGCAGCACCCGGTTGATCCGGACGCCGTCGGTCACCTCGGTGATCCCGTACTCCGACAGGACGACGACGTCGCAGCCGTCCGCCCGGGCCGCGTCGACCAGCTCGCCCGCGACGGCGTCGATCGCCGCGACCTGCGCCGGGATGCGCGGATCGTTCGGCCCGTACCGCTGCAGGTCGTAGTCGAGGTGCGGCAGGTAGACGAACGTCATCGTCGGGCGCCGCGTCTCGAGCACGTGGCGCGCCGAGCGGGCGATCCACTCCGACGACGGCAGCCCCGCCCTCGGCCCCCAGAAGTCGAACAGCGGGAACGGACCGAACCTCCCGTTCAGCTCCCGCTTCAGGTCGGGCGGGTCGGTCCAGATGTCCGGGAGCTTCCTCCCGTCCGCGGGGTACGCGGGCCGCGGGGTCACGGCGAGGTCGAAGTCCCCGGCCATCGCGTACCACCAGAAGTGCCACGCGGTCGTGCACGACGGATCGCGAGCGCGCGCCTCCTGCCAGACCTTGTCCCCCTGGACCAGCCGGTTCGACTGCCGCCAGAGCCAGACCTCCGCGAGGTCGCGGAAATACCAGCCGTTCCCGACGATCCCGTGGTCCGTCGGCGGCCGCCCGGTCGCGATCGTCGACTGGACGGTGCAGGTGACCGCCGGGAAGACCGGGTCGAGCGCGGCCGCGAACCCCTCCTCCCCGAGGGCGCGGAGCCGGGGCGCGTGGGCGAGCAGGTCGGCGGTGAGGCCGACGACGTCGAGGATCAGCAGTCGGTTCAAGATTCGGTCCCAAGCTCCTGTCGGGCATCGGGTTCAGCCCCTCGGCGCGGACCCGTGGTTCGTGAGCGTCCGGTCAAGGCGAGGCAAATCCCCGGGGCCGCCGCTCCCACCGCCTACCCAAACCCCACGCCCTGTGTTCCAATGCCGGCCTTCGGGGTCGCTTCGCAGCCATGACAGAGTTCCTCCGGCACCTTCGGGAGAGGGGGCCGTCGCTCGGAGCACGCCCGTCGTTCGAGCCGAATCACCCTAGTGTCCCTTCCTTGGAGAAGAGTCCCATGCTCAAGAGTTCCTTCGTGTTCGCGGCCGCGCTCGTCGCCGCGCCGGCGATCGCCGGCGTCGGCAACCCGTCCAACGTCCAGCTCAACGAGATCTACGTCAGCCACACCGGCGTC
>JBICIB010000200.1:0-3863 GCA_043101415.1 Planctomycetota bacterium JB042
TGTGCTCTTCCGATCTGGTCGGCGCGTCCGCGCCCGCCTTCTCCAGGATCTCCAGCCGACGGCGCCGCGCCAGCGCGAGCACGTCGGGCGACGCGTCGCCGACCGCCTTCGCCACCTCGTCCCATCGCGCCGGGTCGTCGCCCGCGATCATGGTGAGCGCGTCGCGCGCGTCGCCGCGGACCGCGTCCACCTCTTCGCGGGGAACTCCGTTCTCCGGACCGACGCCCGCCCGCAGGAGGCCGGCGAGCGGCTCGATCGCCGCCGGGGAGCCGAGCGTGCCGAGGGACCGCGCGAGCGCCGAGCGGACCGCCGGCGAGTCCTCGCGGCCGAGCCGCTCGATCAGGGCGCCGGCCGCGGCCGGGTCCCCGACCTGCGCGACCGCGAGCACCGCCTCCGATCGGACCCCGGGGCGCGGGTCGTCCGCGGCCGCGATCAGCGACTCGAGCGCCGCCGTTCCCGCCACCGCCCGGAGCGCGCCGGCCGCCCGCCGCCGGACCCGCCAGTCGGTGTCCTTCTGCAGCGCGTGGGAGAGGTCCGGCGCCGTGTCCGCGATCTTCAGCGCGCCGAAGACCGAGACGCAGGCGACCCGCACGTCCCCCGACTCGTCCCGCCTCAGCAGGTCGCGCAGCGTCTCGACCGCGCCGGCGAGGTTCAGCTTGGCGGGCGCCGCCGCCTCGACCAGTGCGATCCGCGCCGTCGACGCCAGCGACCGCTCGCGCACCCGCTTCAGCGCGTCGAGCGCGGCCGTCCTCACCGCCGAGGTCGAGAACGCGGTCGCGACCTCCACGCCCGCGAGCACGACCTCCGGGGCCGTCGACGCCAACGCCCGACCGACGAACGCGTCGCGGTCCGGGTCGTCGCCGGTCCGCCCGCCGCGCCGGTCGATCTCGGCCAGCAGCCGCAGGAACGCCGCCTCGACCGCCGGCGGCTCGGTCGTCCGTCCGAGCCGCGCGAGCACCACCGGCCGGACCGGCTGCAGGTCGACCTCGGGGAATCCGCGCGTGAGCAGCTCGGCCGAGAACCGGCGGACCCCCGCGATCTCGTGCTCGAGGTTCGCGATCAACGCGACCGGGTCGCCGCCGTCGAGTTCGCGCTTCAGCCGGACGATCTCGCGGTCCTTCCGCTCGAGGTCGGCCGCCTGCGCGGTCCGCTCGCGCTCCAGCTGGTCGCGCAGGATCCTCACCCGCGTCTTCCCCGTGCACTCCTTCCAGAACGACCGCCACGCCGTCGCGTCCGATCCGAAGCGCGGGCCGAGCAGCTCGGTCAGCGCGGTCGCCGCGGCGTCCGCCAGCGCGCCGTCCCGCTCGCTCCGCTCGAGCACGCCGAGGAGCGGCTCGACGACGCCGAGGTCGCCGGTCCGGGCGAAGACGTCGATCGCCGCGCGGGCGCGCGACACGTCCTCGCCGGAGATCGCCGCGAGGAGGCGCGGGCGCACGGCGTCGCGCGCGGCGCCGTCGAGGGTCTTCAGCGTCTCGCGCGCGTCCATCGCCACGCCGTTCTCGTCGCTCGCCGCCCGCTCGAGCACGGCCGCGACGAGCTCCTCGCGCGGGGAGGTCGCCGAGGCGCGGATCCGGAGCGCCTCGAGCGTCGCGAGCACGACCTCGTCGCTGTCGTTCGAGCGGACCTGCTCGGCGAGGAAGGCGGGGTCGGAGGCGAGGAGGTTCAGCGCGGCGTTCGTGCGCGCCGGCCGCTCGGACTCGTGCGCGACCAGGATCCTCCGGTCCTCCGACGTCTCCCCCGACACGGCGGCGGGCGGCGCCGGATCCTCCGATCGAGGGGGCGACTGCGGATCGGCCGCGGGTGCGAGCGCGGTCGAGACGACGACGAAGAGCGTGACGAAGGCCGCCACGAGACCTCCCGGCCAGAGAACGGGTCGCGAGGCCCAGGATCCTCGCTCTTCGAGTGTAGCTCGCCGTCACTTCTCGTTCCACGACGGGACGTTCGGAACGATCGACTCGTTCGGGTCGGGGGCGTCGCGAGACGCCCCGGTCGCGGCGGACCGGCGCCGTCAGCGAGGCCGCGCCGTCGCGGTCGCGATCCTCGACGCGAGGGCGGCGGGCGGCCGGCCGGCGGCGCGGACGACGCGATCCGCCACCTCCCGGTAGAGCGGCCGCCGCCTCCGAAGCAGGGCGCGCGCCTCGCGCTCGACCGGGAGCCCGGTGAGCGACGGCCTGCGGTGCGAACGCGCCAGCCGGCGCAGCAGCTCCTCCTCCGCGACCTGCAGCCAGACGACCTCCCCGAGACGGAGGAGCGTTCGCCGCGCCTCGGCCCCCTCGACCACGCCTCCGCCGGTCGCGACGACCGACGCCGGCTCCCCCCGGAGCGCGCGGAGCGCCGCGAGCTCGAGCCGCCGGAACGCCGTCTCGCCTCGCTCCTCGAAGATCCGCCGGACGGACGTCCCGGCCGCCTCCTCCACCCGTCGATCGAGGTCGACGAACGGACGCCCGAGCCGCCGGGCCAGGTGGCGCCCGACCGTGGTCTTCCCCGCCGCCCGGAACCCGACCAGGACGACGTGGTCGCGCGACGCTCCCGCGCTCAGCTCCCCGTCCCCTCGTGCGCCGCCATCACGCGGCTCATCACGTCGAGGACCTGCCGCACGTACTCCCGCTTCTCGAGGTACGGCCCGGGCCAGAACGACCGCTTGAAGCCGTACGTGAGGATGTCGTGCAGGTTCTTCCGGTCGATCCCGAACGTCTCGGCGGCGAGCCGCACCTCCTGGGAGACCGACGTGTTCGAGACGAGGCGGTTGTCGGTGCAGAGGGTCGTGGAGAGGCGCCGCCGCACCATCTCCCCGAACGGGTGCCCGGAGAGGTCGCCGGCGAGCGCGGGGACGGTCTGCCGGTTGCTCGTCAGACAGACCTCGAGCGTGATCCGGTGGTCGGCGACGTACTGCGCCAGCCGGTCGACGTACGCCTGCGGGTCGGCGATCCGCTCGTCGGTCACCCGCGACGCGTCGAGGAGCCAGGTCCCGTGGCCGATGCGGTCGGCGTGGAGGTCGCCGATCGCCTGGAAGATCGACTCGGGGCCGTAGTCCTCGCCGGCGTGGACGGTCTTGCCGAGGAACGCCTGGTGCGCGATCTGGAACGCCTCCTCGTGGGCGTCGGCCGGGTACCCCTTCTCCTGCCCCGCGAGGTCGATCCCGGTGACCGGGAGCCCCTCGACGTCCTTGAAGTGCGCCGCCGCCCGGGCCAGGTCGAGGCTCGCCCGCGCGTACACCTCCTCGTCGGGGGAGTAGCCGCACGAGTCGAAGTACCAGCCGTACCCGGCGCTGAACTCGCGCCGGAACATCCTCATGGCGCAGAGGATCAGGGATCCGCGGAACGGCGGGAACTCGCCGCTCGCCACCCGCGCCTCCTTCGCGAACTCCTCCTCGGCCCGGCGGAGCCCGCGCGCGACCGCGCGCACGACCTCCGGCAGCGGGAGGCCGGGGTGGACGTGGAGCTGCGGGGCGAAGCGGATCTCGAGGTAGCAGACCCCCTCCCGCCAGGAGTCCTCGCACAGCTCGTACGCGACGCGCTCGAGCGCCTCGGCCGTCTGCAGCACGGCGACCGTGTACCGGAACCCCTCCAGGTACTCCGAGAGGTTCGCGTAGGTCGGCTTGAACACCTCCCTCCGCATCCCGTCCTCGTCCGACGCCGGCAGCTCGATCCGCTGCTGGTCGGCGAGCTCGAGGAGGGTCGACAGGCGGAGCGAGCCGTCGAGGTGGACGTGGAGGTCGGTCTTCGGGAGGTCCCGGATGAGAGCGTCGAGGTCGGAGGAGATCGTGGGCGCCATCCCCTCCTTCTAACGCGCCTTCCCCCGCCGCTCAACGGAACGGCGCCGGCCGAGCCCTCGCTCCGCCGGCGCCGTCGGGCCGGCCCCCC
>JBICIB010000201.1:0-10196 GCA_043101415.1 Planctomycetota bacterium JB042
GCTCGAGAGGTTGATCGCGTTGGCGTAGCAGCCGCCGGAGACGTCGACGACCGTCTCGGCGAGCAGCGGGTCGTCGATCTCGACGTTCGTCGCCGACTGCAGCACGACCGCCCCTCCCGATCCGCCGCCCCCGGCGCCGCCGCGGCTGCTGGTCCCGGTCCCCTCGCCGCCGCCGCCGTCGCCGCCGACGGCCAGGATCGCGGCGTCCGGGCCGGCGAGCGCGATCGTGCCGAGCGCGCGGATCAGCACCGCCCCCGCGCCGCCCCCGCCCGCGCCGCCCGACGCGTCGAGCACGGTGCCGGGGAGACCGGACGCGGCCAGGATCGGCACGCACTCGCGGCTCAGCCCCTCGGTGCGGGACGCCCCCGCGCCGCCGCCCTGTCCGCCGCGGATCGACGGCACCTCGCCGCCCGGTCCGATGAAGTCGTTCTCCGGGTCGCCGTCCGAGAAGACCGCCGGGCCGGCCGCGCCGGGGAGCGTGACGCGGCGCGACTGCGCCCACGGCGAGTTGATGTCGAACCGCGGGTCCTCGTCGAAGACGGTCCCGGCCTCGACCGCCTCGGCGAACGTGAAGTTCGGGTTCGGCATCGCGACCGCGTTGGTCGGGTTCCCCGGCTGCGCGTCGTACGCGGCCGGCGCGGGCGGGACCGGCGCCTCCGGGTCGAACGGGACCGGGAGGTGGTCGCCGAGACCGATCCCGCCGCCGCGCCCGCTGATCGGCACGCCGAACGTCTCGGGAGCGTCGGGGAGGAACGTCGCGAACGACCCGCCGCCGCCGCCGCTCCCCCGGCTCCCGTCGCCCGTCGACGCGAAGCCCGAGCAGTTCCCGACCGCGAAGGGCGACCACGGGAGCGTGCAGCCGCTCTGCCCGCCGCCGCCGCCGAGTCCGACTCCCCCGGGGCCCTCCCCCGATCCGCCGAACTCCGGCGAGAGGATCATCGTGAGGGGAGCGCCGGGCAGAGGCTTCGCCACGGGGTGGCCGTCGCCGCCCCTTCCGCCTCCGGCCCCGGAACTCCCGCCGGCGACCGGAGCGATCGAGCTGTCGAACGTCAGCGACGAGGCGCCGGGCCGGCCGCTGACGTCGATCGTCCCCTCGATCAGGCAGGACTCGGTGCAGGTGATGACGAGCGGGTTCGAGCCGACGGCGCGCAGGGTCACGCCGGCCGGGAGGTGGAACGAGGAGAACCGGAAGACCCCGTCGGTCACCACCGTCCCCGGCTTCGCCAACGGCGTCGCGCCGTTGAAGAGCGGGAACGTCTGGTGGTCGGTGTCGAGGAGGATGAGGTCGTCCCACGGCGGCGCCTCGAACGGTCCGAGCGCGTCGGGGCCGCCGAAGCTCGACGTCGCCCGCAGGTGCCCCGAGCCGCCCTCGTTCCACGAAGCGACGGCCACGCCCTCGAGCGCGACCGAAGGGTCCTCGAACTCCTTCGTGTCGAACGTCTCCACGGTCGCGTCGTCGATCGGCGCGCCGCCGTTCGGGCTGGCGGCGACCGTGTACCCCGCCACCTCGCCGAACGCCGCCGGCGCGCCGGCGCCCGCGGTCGTCCCGTCGATCGACTCGAGCGCGTCCGAGAGCTCGAGGACGAGGCCGTGCGCGAGCGGCAGCACGCCGGTCGGGAAGACGAGCACCTCGGCGCCGCCGTCGACCGTGTTCGACACGAGCGCGGTCGTCACCGTCAAGGGGACGTCGACCGGCGCGCCGTCCGGCGCCGCGGTCGCGCGGAGCCGGCTCGCCGCGGCGACGGCGTCCGCGTCGGGCGTGCGCGGCCCCTCGAACCGGAGGCGGAACGGCGGACGCTCGTTCACGGGAATCGTCAGGAAGAGTCCGGCCGGATCGCTGAAGAGGTTCGGGTGCAGGCCCTCGAGGTCCGGCTTCGGATCGACACCCTTGTTCTGCAGCTCCGGCGCGGCGGCGCCGAAGTTCGAGAAGTACGTCGCGAGCGCGGCGGCGGGCGGGGCGAGCGGGACGGTGACGAACGGGACGACCGCCGGGACGCCGCCGCCGATCTTGGTGAGGTTCTTCACCCCGTCGTCCACGTCCGGGTCGATCGTCACCTCGTACTCCGTCCCGGGGAGGAGGCCCGGGAGCGCCGCCTCGGCCGAGACGTCCGACGTCGGCCCGAAGCCCGCGAGCGACGCGGTCGGGAGGCGGGGCGTGAAGACGACCTTCTTCCCCTTGACCGTGTAGGCGCCGATCGCGGGAGAGTCGGGGGTCTGGCCGTCGAGGTTCGCGGCGCCGACCCGGATCCTCAGCGCGTCCGCGACGGCCGGTCCGAGCTTCGGCTTGTCGTCGAACACGAACACGACCCGCTGCGAGAGGGGAGCGTCCGCCGGCGGCGTCTCGGGACCGCTCGTGTCGCCCGCGCCGATCGGGAACTCGATCCGCTTCAACTTGATGCCGGCGTCCGCGGACGGCGTGGCGAGGAAGGCGGCGATCCCGAGCGGGACCGCGAGAAGGGAACGGGCTTTCATGGGGATGCTCCGACCTCCTCGACCGTCCGGACCTCGGTCGGTCGAAGGGGTGACGTCGGCCCGGGGGGCGGGGGGCCGCGGCTGGGAGAGCCGAGGAACCCAGGGTACGGGAAACGGGAGCGGGATGGGAAGGGGCGGCGGGAAGGGGCTCAGATCGCGCGGAGGGCGCTCTCGGCGAGGACCGCGTCGAGCGTCTCGACGAGCCGGTCCGCGTCCGCCTCCGAGACGACGAGCGGCGGCTTCACCTTCAGGACGTTCGCGTCGGGGCCGTCGGTCGACAGCAGGATCCCCCGGTCGCGCAGCCGCTCGCAGACCCTCGCGGCGTGGGCCGGGGCCGGGGTCCGCGCCTCGCGATCGAGGACCAGCTCGACGCCGAGGAACAGGCCGGCCCCCCGGACGTCGCCGACGAGGGCGTGGCGCTCCTTCAGGGTCTCGAACCCGGCGAGCAGCCGTCCGCCGAGGCGGTGCGCGTGCTCCCGGAGCCGGTCGCGCTCGAGGACGTCCAGCACCGCCAGGCCGACGGCGCACGAGACCGGGTTCCCGCCGAACGTGTTGAAGTACTCCATCCCGTTCGCGAACGACCGGGCGATCTCCGGCGTCGTGACGACGGCCGCGAGCGGATGGCCGTTCCCGATCGGCTTCCCGAGGGTGACGACGTCCGGCACGACCCCCTGAAGCTCGAACCCCCAGGCGTGGGTCCCGACCCGACCGAACCCGACCTGCACCTCGTCCGCGATCGTGACGCCGCCGGCCGCGCGAACCGTGTCGTACACGCGCCGGAGGAACCCGTCGGGGAGGACGATCTGTCCGCCGCACGAGAGGACCGACTCGGCCAGGAACGCGGCCGGCCGGCGCCCCGCGGCGACGATCGCCTGGACGAGCGACTCGACCTCGGCCGCGTAGAGGGCGCCGAGGTCGCCGTCCCCCTCGCGGTGCTTCCCGCGGTAGCGGTCGGGGCGCGGGGCGACGTGGACCCACGGCGGCGGCCCGCTCCCGCCCCGGCCGGCGTGCTTGTACGCGCCGACGTCGATCAGCGCCTGGGTGTGGCCGTGGTACGCCGCGTCGAGCGCGACGACGTCCCGCGCGCCGGTGTGGGCGCGCGCCAGCCGGAGCGCCAGCTCGTTCGCCTCGCTCCCGGAGTTGACGAAGTAGCAGACCGACAGCGGGTCGGGGAACGTCGCCGCGAGCCGCTCGGCGTACCGCAGGACGTTCTCGTGCAGGTAGCGGGTGTTCGTGTTCAGGAGGGCCGCCTGCCGCGCGAGCGCCTCGACCACCTCGGGGCGCGCGTGGCCGACGTGGCAGACGTTGTTGACCCCGTCGAGGTAGCGCCGACCCTCCGCGTCGATCAGGTGCGCCCCCTCTCCCCGCACGATGTGGAGCGGGCGGCGGTACGAGACCGAGAGCGACGGGCCGAGTCGCTCGCGGCGCGCCGCGAGCAACGCGTCGGGGGAGGTCGGCCGCGGTGCCCGGGCCCCGGGCGGGAGGTCGAGCAGGAGCGACGGATCGGGGGAGAGCGAGCCGAAGACGTCGCGGAGCCGAGGGGCGGCCGCGCCCGGGAAGTCGCCGACGTGCCCGAGGTCGTCCGCGATCAACTGGAAGTGCAGGTGGGGCGGCCAGCCGCCGTTCTCGCGGCCGGTCCCGAGCCGCGCGAACGGCGCGCCGCGGCGGATCGCCGCGCCGACCTCGAGCCCCTCCAGCGAGTCGCGGGAGAGGTGGCCGTACAGCGTCACGAGCGCGACGCCGTCGCCGAGGTCGTGGCGGAGGAGGATCGTCGGGCCGTAGTCGAGCGGCCGGTCGTTGTCGGCGAACGAGTGGACGACGCCGTCGAGCGGCGCGCGGACCTCGGTCCCGGCCTCGGCGAACAGATCGACGCCGAGGTGGACGGTCCTCGACTCGGGGTGGTCGTCCGACGGCTCCTCGTACGAAGGCGTCGCGTAGCAGAGGCGCGCCTCGTCGTACCGTCCGATGGCGCGGACCGGGAGGGCGTCGAGGACGGCGGGCGCGTCGACCGACAACGGGACGACCGGGAACGTGGTCAGGTCGAACGGGAGGACCGGCGCCGCGTCGAGCGCCGCGAGGCGATCGCGGATCGTCGCCGTCCGCGCGCACGGCTCGAGCCCCGCCGCGTGCCGGAGGACGGCGCGCGCCAGCGCCGGCGGCGTCCGTTCGAGCCGCTCGAGGAGCCTCCAGACCGGCGCCTCGCTCACGGCGAGGTACGCGTTCTCCGGGTCGGCCTTCCGCTGCGCCGCGGACATGGCGACGCTCACCGCGAGGCGGAGGCGCGCGAGGTCGAACAGGGCGTCGACCTCGACCTCGTCGAGCGGCCGGCGGCCGTGGTAGCCGCGCACGATCGCGGCCGCGGCGCCGAGCGGGTCGACCTTGTCGAGCATGACGTACGCGATCGCGATCGCCGGCTCGGCGGCGCGCCACGACCGGGAGAGGTCGCCGAAGTCGATCAGCCCGGAGAGGCGCGCCGCGTCGGCCGGCCGGACGTCGACCAGGAGGTTGTGGTCGTTCGCGTCGCCGTGGATCACGGCGCGGGGGAGGCGGCCGGCGAGGGGGAGCAGGTCGCGTTCGAGCGCCTCGAGGAGCGCGCCGAGCCGATCGCGCCGCGCCGGATCGTCGACCGCGTCGAGCCGGTCGCGGACGACGTCGAACCCCCGCTCGAGGTTCCAGTCGTGCGGCCGCTCGTGCTCCGGTCCGTCGAGCGGCCGGAGCGCCTCGTCGATCGCCGCGAGCGTCGCCCCGATCCGCTCCAGGAGCGCCGGCTCGTGCGGGCGGACGTCGACGAGCTTCGTCCCCTCGAGCCAGGTCAGCAGTCGGACGCGCCGGCCGCCGTCCTCCGCCTCGTCGACGAGCCGGGGGACGAGCGACGCCACGTCCGACCGCTCGAGGAGGCGCAGCGCCGCGTCCTGTCGCGCCAGCGCGCCGACCGACTCGGCGTCCGTGACGACCTTCAGGAGCCGCCGCCCGCCCCCGTCGAGGTCGAGCCGGAAGTTCGCGTCGAGCATCCCCGGCAGCGCCGTCGCGCTCCCGGCGAGCGAGAACCGTTCGCGCGCGAGGCGCGCGGCGTCGTCGGTCGTGATCCCGGCCATCCCGCTAGCGTACGCGCGAGGTCGCCGGCGCGGGATCAGAAGCTCGTGTTGAAGATCGGCAGCCAGCGCGCCCAGGCCGGGTTGGTCGGGACGTGGTTCAGCAGGCCGAGCTGGAACGCGAACCCGGAGCAACGCTCGGCGTGGTTCACGATCCCGAACGTCACTCCGCGCTGCTCCGCGAGGACGCGGTTCCACGCCCCGATCGCGACGCCGTTCAGCTGCATCGAGCGCGTGATGATCCCGCCGAACGCGAGCCCGTTCAGGGTGTGCGCCTCGACGCGGTAGCCCGCGAGCGAGATCCCCGAGAGGTCGCGAGGCCGGGCCGCCCATGCCCCGGGCGAGTCGTCGTCCCCCTCCCCCTCGTCCTCGACCGCGCCGTCGTCGTCGTCGATCTCGAGGGCGACCGACAGGTCGAAGTCGGCGTTCGGCATCCCCGCCGCGACCTTCAGTCCGGCGACCTGGATCCCGGTCACGTCTCCGCCCCCGAAGACGCCGATGCCGCCGAGGTGGACGCCGGTCAGGTCGTGTTCGGCGATGCACCCGATCCCCGCCGCCTGGATGCCGACCATGTCCTCGTGGGAGGCGACGGCGAGCAGGCCGACGTCGACGCCGACCATGTTCCCCTCCGCGACGGCGGCGAGCCCGCCCGCATGCACGCCGACCATGTCGGCTCCGGAGACGGTCGCCAGTCCTCCGAAGTGGATCCCGACCATGTCGTCCTCGGCGACGGTGGCGAGGAGGGCGCCGCCGATCCCGACCATGTCGTCGCCGCTGACGTTCGCGATCCCCGCGGCGTGCAGGCCGACGAGGTCGTCCTCGGCGACCACCGCGATCGGCGCCGCCGCGATCCCGCTCAGCTCGTCCCCGGCCACGACGGTGATCCCGGCCGCGGCGATCCCGGTCAGGTCCTCCTCGGCGACGACCGCGATCCCGCCGACCGCCGCCCCGGTCAGGTCCCCGGCGTGCGGCGCGACGAGCCCGACCGCGACGCCGTTCACCTCCGAGTCGTCGCAGTCGCCCGGCGCCCAGAGCGTGACGTTCAGCCCGTTGATCTCCTCGATGCGGCGATCCCGGACGTTGAACCGCAGCCCGTTCCAGACCGGGGCGTTCCCGAAGCTGATCCCGGTGTCCCAGAGCCCGAGGTCGACGCTGAACGGATCGTGCGGCGGCGGCGCCTCGACGGCCTCGTCCTCGGACGGGGGGAGGGCGACGCAGCCGCAGGCCAGGACGAGAGCCGAAAGGAAGAGACACGAAACGCGCGACGCCATCACCCACCCTCCTCGAGACCACCACCGGATCGACCGCAGCGTAGCGCTGCGGTCCGCCCCTCGAGAACGACGAATCTCCGACGAGGGTTCCGAGCCCGCGACCGGTCCGCCCGGCCACCCGGTGTCCGGCCACCCGGTCACTCAGACCCGGTCCCCTCTCCCTCTCCCGTTCCCCGGTCAGGTCACCGACTCCGGGCCGTTCCTCCCCGTCTCCCCTTCCGCGCCAGCGCCCTCTCCTTCCTCTCGTTCCTATCGTTCCTCTCCTTCCTTCCCTTCCTTCCCTTCCTTCACTTCCACCAGCTCGATCCCCACCGCGTCCTCCCCCTCCCCGACCTCCGCCCGGTACAGCACCACCGCCGCGTCCCCCAACTCGTCCCGGAACGCGTCGTACGCCGCGCACGCCTGGGGGATCTCGCGGGAGAAGTAGACGAAGCGCGCCCGCTCGCCGCCGGCCTCCAGGTCGACGGTCCGGTCCCGGCTCGAGTAGACGAACGGGCGGGTTCGCAGACCGGTGGCGACGTGGATCATCTTCGGGATGTCGGAGACGACGACGTCGTCCTCGCCGGCGCGGCCGGCGAGGATCTTCAGCATCTCGAAGAGCTGGGGGTGGCCCTTCAGCCTCTGGAAGGCGGCAGGGACGGGGGCGGCGGCGCGGAGGGACTCGAACGCGCGGTGCTCGGCGGCGAGGCCGCGGAGGAAGAGGCCGAGGTTCGCGGTCCAGAGGAGGAGGAGCGCGGCGAGGGCGAGGGCCGTCGTCCGGCGGAGCCAGACCGCGGGGTCGGCGCGGCGGCGGCCGACGGCGGCGGCGAGGACGACCAGGGCGACGCTCGCGACGGCGCCGGCGGCGACGAGGGCGGCGTACTTCCTCGACCAGCGGCCGAACAGCTCGGCGTGCTCCGAGCGGCCGAGCCCGACCACGACGGTGCCGGCGACCGCGGCGAGCGCGAGGAGGAGGCGTCCGAGCGGACGGGTCGCGGCGGCGACGGCGAGGCGGAGGAACGGCGCGACGCCGAACGCGAGGAGCGCGAGGAGGAGCGGCTGGATCGGGAGGTGGAAGCGCTGCTGCTGATTGAACGGCCAGATCAGGTAGAGCGCGACGTACGCCGGGACGACGAGCGCCACGACCGGGGAGGCCCGGTGCAGGGCGAAGAGCCAGCCGAAGGCGAGGAGGGCGAGGAGGGCGGCGCCGCTCGGGAGGAGCGCGCCGGTGCGCGGGTGCACGGCGAGGTTCGCGCCGGCGTTGTCGTTGACGAGGAACTTGCCGAGCGAGAGGGCGAGGACGGCGACGTTCGTGGCGAGGCGCTCCTTCCACCCCGCGGCGTCGATCGTCGGCATGTCGACGTCGACGTCCTTCGTGTGGTCGAGGGCGTACGCCTGGAGGAGTTCGCCCGCGTACCCGGACGACCGCGCCCCGTCGAGCGTGGCGTTCCGGACGGCGAACGCGCCCGGTCCGGCGGCGGCCGCGAGCCCGAACAGGACGACCTCGACGATCGCCGCCCGCGAGAGGTCGAGCGAGAACGGCCTCGTCGTCCTCACCAGCCGGGCGAGCGCCAGCGCGGGGATCGCGCAGACGCCGGCGGTCCGGACGAGCGCCGCGGCCGAGAGGGCGAGCCCGCAGACGATCGCCGGCCGGGCGCCGCCTCGTCGCCGCCACGACTCGCCGAGGAGGAGCGCCCCGAGGAACCACGCGGTGAAGAGCGTCTCGCTCCGGAGGAACGCGACCGAGTACTGGAACAGGAAGACGCTCGTCCCGGCGGCCGCGGCGAGGGCCAGCGCCCCCCCGCGCGACAGGTCGAGGAGCCTTCGTCCGACGAAGAACGTCAGCAGGACCGACACGAGCCCGGCGAGCGAAACGAGATCGCGCATCGCTCCGTACGCGTCCGGGTCGCCGGTCGCCTTCACCGCCAACGCGAGGTAGGCGGGGAAGCCGGGCGGGAACTTCGCGTGGGGGACGCCCGCGAACGTGTAGCCGTCGCCGGCCGCGATCGATCGCGCGAGGCCGACGTACGCCGAGGCGTCCGGATCGATCACCCACGTCCCGTGCCCGGGCGCGAGTCGAAGGAGGACGCCGAGGACGACGAGGAGCGCTGCCAGCGAGAGGGCGGTCGCCCGCGTGCTCACGGGATCCTCGCGGGGGCGGCGCGCGTGGCGCTGCGGGCCGCGAGGAGGCTCAACGCGACCGTCGACGTCAGGGCGAGGAGCGACACCCGGCTCATCCAGTCGGAGAGATCGAGCGACAGCGGGAAGGTGAGGAGGAGGCCGAACGTGACGAACATCACCACCAGCGTGAGGAGGCCGAACCGGACCACCACCAGCGTCGCGGCCCCGGCGAGCGCCACCGCCCAGACCCACGGCGCGAGCCACGCCACGAGGCTGTCGGCGTGCTCGGCGGCCGGGTCGCGCCAGGTGAGCGTCCAGATCGTGATCGCGACCAGCGTGGTGACGGTCGGGTTCCGCAGGAGGAGTCGGATCACGACGATCGCCATGAAGAACTTGAAGCTCTCGTGGGCGAAGTCGACCACGATCTCGAGCGCCACGCCGACCGCCGAACCGAGGCCGAGGAGCGTGTCGAGCGCCGAGACGTGCCCCAGCAGCGGCGGCTTGGCGACGCAGCCCGTCCACGTCGGGACGATCTGGACGAGGAACGCGGCCGCGGTGACGGCGACGCCCATCGCGATGCCGATCAGGACGTCCCGCCCGACGCGCGGGTCGAGCCAGCGCCCGGCGAGGAGGCGGGACGAGCCGAGCATCGTCTGCGGCCAGACGTGGCGCGCGTGCGGCTCGAACGCGAAGTAGTAGAGGGCGAGCATCCCGCCGACGGCGACGCCGTGCATCATCCCCTTCTGGAGGAGGCGGCCGACGCCGACCCAGTCGGTCCCGTCCCCGGCGAGGAGCGTGAACGCGGCCACCAGGACGAAGACGCCGACGAACACCCGGAACGTGCCCTTCGGGTCGCCGCGGCCGCGCCGCTGCGCGTCGAACGCGAGGACGAGCGCGGCGAGGATCAGGGCGATCCGCGCGACCATGCGCCAGGTGCCGCCGACGGACGACGCGGCCGGGGGCGGCGGGCCGACCTCGACGGAGTACGAGACCGGGCGTCCCGCGAACGCCGCCGCCTCGACGTGCACGGTCCGCTCGGGATCCTCGGGGAGGGAGCCGGTCCAGGCGTACCGCTCGTCGGCGAACGTCGTCGGGAGGCGCGTCGGGGGGACCGGCTCGAGGAGGTCGGCATCGAGGTCGGACGTCCGAAGGAGCGCGTCGGCGTCGAGCGGGCCTGCGCCGGGGGCGGTCGCCACGGGGATCGCGGCGAGTTCGATCAGCCGCCCGATCGGATCGATGCGGACGCGCACCTCGCCGGGCG
>JBICIB010000202.1:0-5975 GCA_043101415.1 Planctomycetota bacterium JB042
CCGCGGCCCGGACCGAGGAGGAGACGGCGTCGTCCGATCGCGAGGAGGCGGCTCGCGCGGTCCTCGAGTCGTTCGACGCCGCGTGGGCGGCGGGCGACCTCGACGCGATGACCTCCCCGCTCTCCCCGTTCTTCGGGTGCGAGCTGTACGGCGACGTCAACGCCTCGCAGCTCCGGGAGGCGTTCGGGCTGCTGCTGGAGGATCTCACGGGGACCCGCTCGGCCACCCACGTCCTCTCGGTCCGCGCCGAGGGGGAGTACGTCCAGGCGTTCACCTGCCGCCTCTTCTCGCCGCTCGATCGACCGTCCCGGACCGTCGAGGAGCTCTGCCACGTCTACTACCTGAAGGGCGCGGCCGACGACCTCTCGATCGTCGGGCTCGAGGAGTACGACCACGACGGCTACTCCTGCCTCCGCCCCGACCGGTTCGTCCAGCCTCGGCTCGCGTTCTCGTTCGACCTCCCCCGCGGCGCGTTCGTCGTCCCGGCGCCGGACACCGGCGCGGCGCTGGAGGAGGTCGTCCTCCGGAGCGGCGGTCTGAAGAGCGAGATCCGCCTGCTCCTCCTTCGGACCGACGAACCGTTCGCCCTCGAGGAGGCGTTCGAGACCGACCTGAAGGAGTGGACCCGGGAGCACCGGCCGGCGAAGGTCGAGCGCCGCCGCCGGACCGAGGTGGCGGGACGTCCGGCGATCCGGGCGTCGCTCCGGTTCTCCGACGCGAGCTGCCGGCTGGCCGGGGTCGGCCGCGACGTCGAACCGAAGAGCGCCCGGCGGATCTACGTCGCGCTCGACGACACCCACCTCCTCGCGATCACGATGCAGGCGCCCCGCAAGGACGAGGCGGCGGCGGACGCCGCGCTCGAGTCGGTCCTCGCGTCGTTCCGGCTCGACCTCGACGAGGGACGGACGTACGGCGAGACGGTCGAGCGGCGGAACGGCTGGGGGCGGCGCGAGGACGGCTTCTTCGCCTGTTCGGACTCCGGTCTGATCGTCGAGGCGCCGCAGGGGTTCGAGCTCGACCTGATCCGGACCGGACCGTTCGTCTCCCTCCGCGCCTCCCCGGCGAGCGGAGGCGTTTCCTTCCGGATCGACTGCGTCCCGCTCCTCGATCCGGACGTCCCCCTGGAGGAGCTGATCGACCTCGACGCGGCGACCCGCGAGGCGACCCAGCACGCGCGCCTCCCCCGCCAGGTCGGCGACCGGAGCGCGGTGGAGGTCGACCGGACGTTCCGCGCCGGTTCCCCCCGGGCCCGCATGGAGAAGATCGTCTACATCCGGAACGGACGGCACGTCGTGACGATCCGGGTCTGCGGCTCGAGGGAGGACGTCGAGGCCGCCGAGCCGGCGCTCGAGGAGCTCCTCTCCGGGATCTCGATCCTCGGCCGCTGACCGGCCCCGCGGCCGGGCGCCGCGGTCAGCCCCCCGCGGGCTCCTCGGCGGGCGCGGGCTCCGCGGGCGCTTCCTCCGCGGGAGGGGCGGTCGGCGCCGCCGGAGGCTCGGCCAGCCGCCGGGTGAGCGCGTCGACCTCCGCCAGCAGCACCTCGATCCGGGCCCGGATCGCCGCCGGGTCGTCGGGGGGTGCGGCGACCTTCTCGGCCTCGGCCGCCTTCTCGCGCTGCGCCGCCGCCTCCTCCTCGGCCGCGATCGCCGCGTCCGCCGCCTCCTTCGCCTGCTGCAGCTCGGCGAGCCGCGCCTCCGCCTCCTCGACCATGAACTCCCAGTCGGCCGCCTCGAGCGCGAGCGCCTCCTCCCGGTCGATCAGCCGGACCACCTCGTCGGTCAATCGGTCGACGTGGGCCTGCTCGCGGAGGTACTCCTGCTGCAGGCGCTCCTGGGCCGCCTTGGAGTTGTCGACGTCGCGGACGAGGTACTGGTGGCTCAGGAACTCGTCTCGACGCTCGAGGTTGCACCCGACCGCCGCGACGGCGAGGACCGAGAGGGCGAGAGCGCGACCCGGAGGCTTCGGGTTCACCATGCCGGAGAGTATACTCACCGGCTTTTTCCGATCCCAAGAAGGAGCATGACGTGGAGCGGACTCTCATCATCCTGAAGCCGGACGCGGTCCAGCGGCAGCTCTGCGGTCGCATCCTGAGCCGATTCGAGGACAAGGGCCTGAAGATCGTCGGGGCGAAGTTCACGCAGATCCCGCGCGCGACCCTCGAGAAGCACTACTCCGACCACCAGGGGAAGCCGTTCTACGAGGGGCTCGTCTCGTTCATGTCGAAGAGCCCGGTGCTGATCCTCGCGCTGGAGGGGAAGGGCGCGATCGCGGTCTGTCGCAAGATGATGGGCGCCACGTTCGGCTCGAACGCCGAGGCGGGGACCATCCGCGGCGACTTCGGCATCAGCGACTCGTTCAACCTGATCCACGGCTCCGACTCGCCCGAGGCGGCGGCGAAGGAGCTCGGGATCTTCTTCCAGGAGGGGGAGCTCGTGTCGTACGACAACATCTCGGCCCCCTGGATCTACGACGAGGACGAACTCGGCTGACCCCGCTCCCGTCCATGGACGTCACCGCGGGAGCGCTGGCCCGGCTCGCGGCGGAGGCGGAGGCCGCCGCCGAGGGGCTGGAGGTCCGCGCGCTGGTCGACGCGGTCGGCGGCGGCCACCTCCTCCTCCTCGCCGAGGAGGAGGGGGCGCCGATCGCCGCGCGGATCCTCGTCTGCACCGACGCCCCGCGGGCGCGGCTCCACCTCGCCCGCCCGCGGAAGGCGCCGAAGCCGCGGCCGGCGGAGTCGGCGTTCACGCGGGACGCGCGCCCGCTCGTCGAAGGGACCCGCCTCGTCGCCGTCCGGACCCGACCGGGCGATCGGACGGTGACCGTCGCGCTCTCCGGCGGAGGCGGCGGCGAACGGCTCCTCGTGGCGGAGCTGTTCGGGTCGGCGCCGAACGTGCTCCTGGTCGACGAGGAGGGGATCGTGCGCGCGCTGAGGCGCCGCCGGAAGGGCGCCCGCCCGCTCGCCGTCGGCGGCCCGTACGCCCCTCCCCCGCTCGCCGCGGCGCCGGGCCCCGCGGGAGACGCGGACGACGCTCCCTCGCCGCCGCCGGCCGCGCCGGACGACGCGTTCGCGGCTCGGCACCCCTGGTCGGCCGCGTTCGACGACGCGTACGCGCCGCTCGACGCGGCGGCGGAGCAGGACGCCGAGCGGGCGCGGATCGCCGCGGCCCTCCACCGCGCGCGCGGGAAGGCGGACGGCCTGGTCCGGAACCTCGAGCGCCAGGCGGACGCCGGCGCCGAGGCGGAGCGCTGGCGGCGACGCGGCGACCTCCTCTCGGCGTCGTTCCACCTCCTCCGCCGCGGGAGCGCGGAGGTCGAGCTCGACGACTTCGAAGGCGGACGGGAGACGGTCCCGCTCGACCCGTCGCTCGACGCCCGCGGCAACGTCGAGGCGTGCTACAAGCGCGCCCGGAAGCTCGAGCGGGCCGGCCGCGGCGCGGCGGAGCGGCTCGAGGCCGCGCGCCGGCGAGCCGCCGAGCTCGCCGCGATCGACGCGGCGTTCCGGGACGCGACCGCCGCCGGGGACGAGCCGCCCGAGGCCGCGCGCCGGCTCGCCGCCCCGCGGGAGCGCCCGGCCCCGCGGAAGGACCGCGGAGGCGGCGGGCGCGCGAAGAAGGGGCGCGGGGACGACCCCGGCGTGCGGCGCTTCACGCTCCGCTCGGGACACCGAGTCCTCGTCGGCCGGAGCCAGCGCGACAACGACCGCCTGACCCTCCGGATCGCCGGCGGGAACGACGTCTGGATGCACGTCCAGAACGCCGCCGGGTCCCACGTGGTCCTCCGCCGGGAGCCGGGAAGGACGCCGTCGCTCGACGACCTCCTCGACGCCGCGAGCCTCGCCGTCCACTACTCGAAACGCCGCGGGGCCCGACGGGTCGAGGTGATCTCGACCCCCCGGAAGTACGTCCGGAAGCGGAAGGGGATGCCGGCCGGGGCGGTGACCGTCGACCGCCACGACACCCTGCTGGTCGAGGACGGGGAGGAGCGCGTCCGCGCCCTGTTCGAGGCGGCCGGGAGGGACGGAGACGGCGGGTCGGCGCGCTGACCGCCGGACCGGGCCCGGCGCGATTCCCTCGCCGGGGCGGGGCCGTTACCATGGCCCGGCTCCGGCGTACCCACGCAACGTCCTCCCGCCGGAACGCTCGCCGCGGAGATCCCACGCCATGCCCCGCCCGCCCTCCCTGCTCCTCGTCGCCGCGATCGGCGCCCTCCCGGCGTGCTCGGGCCTGTCGCAGGAGGACGAGATCCGGCTCAGCACCTTCAAGTACAACAGCAAGAAGTTCCTGGAGGCGGAGCAGTTCGAGCGGGCGGAGAACGCCTGTCGCCGCGGGCTCGAGCTGAGCCCCGAGGACTACTCGCTGACCCTCGCGCTCGGCTACACCCTCCTCCAGCGGGGTGAACCGGCCCACATCGCGGAGTCGATCGCGGCGTTCGAGCGGTGCCTCGAGTTCGAGGACGACTTCGACTACCGCTGCCGCCTCGGCCTCGGGGAGGCGCAGTTCCAGATGGGGCTCCTGTGGGCCAACCAGATCCTCGCCGCCGACGCGGACGAGCGGCTGACGCCGGAGGAGCGGGCCGAGCGGATCGCCGACTCCGAGCGGGGCCGCGACGCGGCGTACGGAGCCTCCGAGGAGGCGCTGCTGGAGGCGCTCGAGTCTCCCGAGGGGCGCGACAACGTCGTCGCCCAGTCGACGCTCGCGCGCCTCTACTCGATCCTCGGCCGCTACGACGAGGCGAGCGAGATCCTCCGCGGCATGTGCGCCACGCTGGCGACGAGCCTGCGCGTCCGGCGGGAGGTCGACCCGGAGACGATCCCCGAGGAGCGGCGACCGCTCTGGGAGCGCATGATCACCCAGCTCGAGGGGCAGCACGCCGAGGGGCTCGGGCTGCTCGCGGCCGTCGCGGCGAAGCTCGGACGATGGGACGAGGTGATCTCCGTCTACGCCCGCCTCGAGGCGAACGACCAGATGCAGCCCGCGGACTACTTCAACCGGGCGCGCGCCTTCGAGGCGCTCCGCTCGCGAGAAGCCGCCATCCGCGACTACGAGACCTTCTACCGCCAGGCGGCCGGGAAGGGCTCCGCGTTCACCGACACCGTGCGGGTCGCGATGCGGCGCGCCGCCGAGCTCCGGGACGGCGACGACTTCGAGGAGAACTCCTGAGCTCCGCCGCGACGACGCCGGCCGGGGATTCGTCGACCGCGCGCCGCTTCCCGAAACGGAGTCGGGTCCGGAGCCGGGTCGAGTTCGACCGCGTCTTCGACGGGGGCCGGCGCGCCCCCTCCCCCGCCGCGCTCGTCCTCGCGCTCGAGAACGGCGCCGACGCCTCCCGGATCGGCGTCTCGATCGCGAAGAAGTACGGCACGGCCCCTCGGCGGAACCGGGCCCGCCGTCTGGTCCGGGAGGCGTTCCGACTCGACCGCCCCGCCTGGCCGCCCGGCCACGACTTCGTCGTCGTCCCCCGCGCCCCCGCGTTCCCCGACCGGCTCGACGCCGTCCGGGCCCTCCTGAAGGACCTCGCCCACCGCGCCGTCACCGGCCCCCGCCAGCGCCCCCGGCCCGACCGCCGGAGGAAGCGACGCCGATGAGCGACACCCTCCCCGCCCGCGCCGCCATCGCCCTCGTCCGCGCCTACCAGCAGCTCCTCTCCCCCCTCAAGGCGCCGGCCTGCCGCTACACCCCCACCTGCTCCCAGTACATGATCGACGCCATCCGGAGCCGCGGAGCGATCGTGGGGACGCTCAAGGGGATCGGGAGGATCCTGAGGTGTCACCCCTTCTCCCGCGGCGGCTACGACCCCGTGGGGGGAAGCAACGAGAGCAGGGGAGAGCAGGAGAGAGCAGGGGAGAGGCCGCTGACGCGGAGAGACGGAACGCCGCCGCGGGCCGGAGGCTGAGGACCGGGGGCTGGGGGCTGGGGAGAAGACGTCGGTGACGGTTCCGGAGCCCCGCCCATCCCATGGGTCCCCGACCGCATCTC
>JBICIB010000203.1:0-6570 GCA_043101415.1 Planctomycetota bacterium JB042
AGGATGCGCGCCACGCGTCCGTCCCGCGTCCCGGTCAGCCGAGGAGGCTCGGGTCGTCGAACCGGTGGAGCACCTGTCCGGACGCCGCCTTCGGCGAGAAGTAGGTCGACTTCGACGGCATCCGGAGGCCGCGGTCGGAGACCTCGAGGATCGTCGCGATCGTCGGCGGGCGGAGGAGGAGCGCGAGCGGCACGTCCTCGCTCCGGGCCAGCCCGAGCGGGTCGTCCTCGCCGCGGACGTACCGGCAGCGGAGCGCGTGGCCGAGCGTCTCGGGGTCGAGCAGGTGGCGGTGGAGCACGACGACGTCGAGCGTGTGGAGCGGCGCGGGGGAGGTCGCGGCGAGCCGCGCCTTCACCGGCGCGCGCGGGACCGCGAGGTGCCACGCGCCGTCCCGCCGCCTCGCGACGCCGATCGTCCCCGGGGCGTCCGCCCGCGCGAGGTCGGCGAGGATCGACGCCTCGTCGGTCGGGATCAGGTCGAAGTCCGCCTCCAGCCGCGTCGCGAGCGCCGCCGCCGCCTCCGCCGGCAGGTCGTCGACGAACCGGTGGGTCGGCAGCACCACGACCCCCGGGTCCTCGGCCCGGACGAGGAGCGCCATCCGGTACGCCGCCCCGGCGTCGTCCGGGTGCTCGGCGTGGAACCGGCTGGCGACTGTGAACCGATGATGCCCGTCGGCGATGTAGAGGGGCGTCCCGTCGAGGTGCTCGCGGATCGCCGCGCTGACCGACGCGTCGGCGCGCCGGAACTCGAACGTCGCCTCGTCGAGCGTCGCGGTCGCGTCCGCCGCCGCCGCGCGGGCCGGCGCGAGGAGCTCGTCGACGGCGCCCGCCGCGTCGCGGTAGAGGACCCAGATCGGCTCGAGGTTGGCGCGCGTCGCCCGGAGGAGGTTGTACCGGTCCTCGACCGGCTTCGCCTGGACCTCCTCGTGCCCCCGCATCGGCCCCTCGCCGATCGGCTTCGCCTCGACCAGCCCGATCAGCCCCGGCCGTCGGAGCGGCGCCCCGTCCGGTCCCGGGAAGACCGCGTCCTGCAGGTGGAACGACGGCGCCTCGTCCCGGACCAGGCGCCCGTCGGCGATCCACTCGTCGAGGAGGCGCGCCGCGGTCGCGTACCGGTCGAGCCCCTCGACGGCGCGCGGCAGCGTCAGGTGGACGACGTTCGCCGGCGACCGCGCGGCGAAGCCGTCCCGCTCGTCGTCGTCGATGACGTCGTACGGCGGCGCGGCGCAGGCGGCGGGGTCGCCGCCCGGGTCGACGAAGCGGAACCCGCGGAACGGTTCGATCACGGCCATCTCAGGACCCCTCCCTGGGTCGTCGTCCGGTCACCGCGCGTCCGGGACGAGGCGCCCGTCCCAGGCCGCCCGCCGGAGCGCGTCGACCGTCCGTTCGGCGAGCGCGTCGCGGACGAACAGATGATCGCGATCGTAGGCGGAGACCGCGCCGATCGGCACGCCCTCTTCCGCCATCACCGCCGCGACCTTCGCCAGGAACCCGACCAGGTCCCACGGCAGCGTCGGCGTGAACGTCACGACGCGATAGGCGTCCGGCTCGCGGGCCGCGTCCGCCACCAGGTCGCCGAGCTCGACCAGGTCCCGCTCGTCGAGGAGGAGGGTCAGGCCGTCCGCCTCCCGCGCGAGGAACTGGAACGGCGTCGCGAGGTCGGCGCAGCGGGCGAGGATCGGCCGCGCGAGCGCCGGGTCGGCCTTCAGGAGGCGGTACCGCTCGGGCCGCAGGACGACGTCCTCGGGCCGGACCTCGGGCGCCGCCGCGCCGGACGGGGTCACGACGGACCGGAGGCGGGGACGATCGACCGCCAGGCCGCGTGCTCGGTCTCCGCCCCCCGGACGACCGCCTGGTACGCGTCGGCGAGCGCGCGCGTCACCGGCCCGGGCCGTCCGCTCCCGACCGTCCGGCCGTCGACCTCGCGGACCGGCGTCACCTCGGCCGCCGTGCCGACCAGGAAGACCTCGTCCGCGACGTAGAGCGTCTCGCGCGGGAACGCCGCCTCGACGATCTCGATCCCGAGCGCGTCGGCCCGCTCGCGGGCGAGCGTCAGGATCGTGTGGCGCGTCAGGCCGTGGAGGACCGGGGAGGAGAGCGGCGGCGTCGTCATGACGCCGTCCCGGATCACGAAGACGTTCTCGCCCGGCCCCTCGGCGACGAGCCCCTCGCCGTCGAGCAGGATCGCCTCGTCGTACCCCGCCATCGTCGCGAGGCGGTTGGCGAGGATCGAGTTGACGTACTGCCCGGTCACCTTCGCCGCGACCATGTGGCGGGCCTGCGAGAGCCGGGTCAGCGACGAGACGCAGCAGCGGATCCCGTTCCTCACCCCCTCCTCGCCGAGGTACGCCCCCCAGGGGAACGCGCCGACGCCGACGTGGACCGGGTTCGTCGTCGAGCCGAGCCCCATCGATCCCTCGCCGAGCCAGACGAGGGGGCGGACGTAGCACTCGTCGAGGCCGTTCTCCGCGACGACGTCGAGGCACGCCCGGACGACGTCCTCGGCCGGGATCGGGACGTCGATCAGGCACATCTTCGCCGAGTCGTAGAGGCGGCGCACGTGCTCGTCGAGGCGGAAGATCGCCGACCCTCCGCCCTCCTGCCGGTAGCAGCGGATCCCCTCGAACACGCCGAGCCCGTAGTGGAGCGAGTGGGTGAAGAAGTGGAACCGCGCGTCGTCCCACGGCACGAGCTTCCCGTCGAGCCAGATCGACTTCGTCTTCTCCACGGTCTCCTCCGGGGGGCAGGCAAAGGGGGGTGGAGGATACGGATCCCGGACCGGGGCGACAAGCGGAGGACGGCGGCTCCGCGGTTGCTCCGGCCGCTCCGATCGCCCAGAATCGGACCATGGCCCGCCGCACCGTCCAGAAGCTCGAGGACCTCCCGCCGTTCACCGACGCCGACTTCCGGGCGTTCGAGACGCACAAGCGCCGGAGCGCCGACTTCAACCCCGAGCGGCTCGTCCTGAAGCGGAAGCTCGCCGCGATCGGCGAACCGCTCCGGGCGGCGGTGAGGAAGGCGGGCGAGGACCTGACGCTCCGGACCTCGATCCACAACCCGTACGTCTTCAACGGGCACTCGGTCGGGAACCTCCGCCTCTACCTCTCCCCGGCCGACAAGGCGAAGAAGCCGCTCCGGGACCTGCTCGGCGTCGAGTTCGCGGCGGACACCGACGCCTCGTACGTCCACGCCAACCTCGTCCTGGCGATCGACCACGACGGCCTGCAGATCGGGCTGCGCGTCCACGAGCGGGCGTGGTGGGACACGCAGAACATGAAGGGGCGGTGCCGGGAGCGGGAGGGGGCGGAGGAGTTCGCCGCCGCCTTGAACGCCCTCCCCGAGTCGTACGTACTCACCTTGCACGACTGGCAGCGCGAGTACCGCTGCGGTTCGATCCGCTGGGACGACGTCCTCGAGTTCTTCCGGTACTTCGAGCCGGTGACCCACCGGGTCCGCGTCACCCGGACCGTCGCGAAGGACGACCCGATCGCGACCGACGTCCGGCTCTTCTCCGAGGTCGCCCGGGAGTTCGTCGCCATGATCCCGCTCTACCGGTTCATCCTCTGGTCCCCGGAGAACAACCACCTCGGGTTGGGGGGGCGTCGATGATCCGAAGCGCGCGAGCGCTCGCGGCCGTCGCCCTCGCGGCCGTGGCGGCCGTCGGGTGCAGCCGGAAGGAGGCGGCGCCGCACCACCCGGTCGTCCTGATCGGCGTCGACGGGATGGCGTGGGAGGTCGCGAAGCCGCTCCTCGTCCAGGGGAAGCTGCCGCACCTCGAGGCGCTCGTTCGTCGTGGCGCGGCCGGGTTCCTCTACACGCTGAAGCCGGCGCTCTCCCCCGTGGTCTGGACGACGGTCGCCACCGGGACGACGCCCGATCGGCACGGGATCGTGAACTTCCTCGATCCCCGCTCCCAGCAGCCGTTCACGGCGAACGCGCGGCGCGGCCGGGCTCTCTGGGACGTCGCCACCGAGTACGGCCTGAAGTCGCTCTGCGTCGGGTGGTGGGTCAGCTACCCCGCGGCAGAGGTCGACGGCTGGATGGTCGCGCCGTACTCCGCGGCCGGGCAGAACGACAAGAACTGGAAGGGGAACCTCTCCGCGGACCTCCCCGACCAGACCTGGCCGCGCGACCTGATCGACGAGATCTGGCCGATCGCGGCGGGGGTCTCCGCGCCGGAGCGGTTCAAGGAGATCGACGCGCGCTACCTCGGCGACGTCGACGCGTCGAAGCTCGACGACCTCGAGCGACGCCTCGACGACCAGACCCGCTGGTCCGTCGCCGCCGACGAGTCGTTCGCCGCGGTCGCGACCGCGCTCCTCGAACGGCCGGACGTCGAGCCGGACCTGACGATGGTCTACCTCGGCGGGCCGGACGTCGCGAGCCACCGGTTCTGGCGGTACGCGTACCCGTACCTGTACGACTACGACGTCCCGGCGGGCGGGGTGGCGGAGCTGGCCGGGCGGATCGAGCGGTTCTACGTCGAGGCGGACCGGATGATCGGCGAGATCGTGGCGGCGGCGCCGGACGACGCGAACGTCATCGTCTGCTCCGACCACGGCTTCCACGCGGTCTCGACGCGGCGACCGAACCCGAACGGGTTCTCGGCCCACCACCTCGACGGGCCGCCGGGCGTGATCGTGATGGCCGGCCCCGACGTGAAGGCGGTCGGCGCCGACGAGCTCCTCTCCGACGACCGGAACGTCCGGCCGCGGAACCTCGGCCAGGTGCTCGAGATCGCCCCGGTGATCCACCACCTCCTCGGCATCCCGCTGGCGCGCGACCTGAAGGTCCCCGACGGCGGGGCCCTCATGAAGAACACGGTCTCCGACGCCCTGAAGGCGGCGAGGCCCCCGGTCCCGGCGGTCGACTCGCACGACGACGGTTTCCGCGCCCCGAGCGCGCCGCTCGGGGTCGACGAGGAGAAGGTCCGCGACTTCGAGGCGTGGCTGGAGTCGCTGGGCTATCTGGGGGTCGGCGGGGACGGGTACGAGGCGACCTCGCCCCGCGACGCTCCGCCTCCGCCGGAGGACGGGGCCAAGAAATCCCCCGGTTCCGGTCGATGATGGTCCCGAGGGCCCCTAGATTGGCCGAATCGATGCTGACGGAGAAACCGATGCTCCAGGACGACCGCGCGCTCACGCACCTCGACGACGACGACGAGTGCCCCGGGAACGGCAAGGAGAAGAAGGGGGAGTCCCCCCTCGTCGCGCGCCTGCTGAAGGCCCGGACCATCCTGATCGCCAAGCCGGTCGACAAGGACCTCATGCGAGAGGTCTCGGCCCAGCTCCTCGTCCTCTCCGACGAGGACTCGTCGAAGCCGATCACCGTCTACGTCAACTCTCCGGGCGGCGACGCCGACTCCGGGTTCGCGATCTACGACATGATGCGGTTCGTCAAGGCCCCGGTCCGGACGGTCTGCGCCGGCCTCGCGGCCTCGGCGGCGGTGATCATCTACCTCGGAGGGGAGAAGGGGCAGCGGTTCTGCCTCCCGAACTCCCGCTTCCTGATCCACCAGCCCTCGACCTACACCCAGGGCCAGGCGTCGGACATCGAGATCACCGCGAACGAGATCGTGAAGATCCGCCGGAAGTACAACGAGATCGTGTCCCAGGAGACCGGCACCCCGGTCGACAAGATCGAGCAGGACGCCAACCGCGACTTCTGGCTCTCCGCCGAGGAGTCGAAGGCGTACGGCCTGGTCGACGCGATCGTCGCCGCGCAAGGCGAAATGGGATAGCGGGACGCGTTCGGGAACGTCTTCGCGTTCGCCACGGCGGGGGACGAAGGAGGGACGAGCGCTCCGACCCGCTGTCCTAGACGCTGCGCGGCTTGCAACGCGTTCGGGAACGTCTTCGCGTTCGCCACGGCGGGCGCCGGAGGAGGGACGAGCTCTCCGACCCGCTCACGTCCTCGCGCGTTGCGCCGGGAGTGGTCTCCGCGGGTTTCGAGTCGCGCTGCGGGGTCGCTCTCGGAGCCTCATCCCTCCTCCGGCTCCGCCTCGCCCGCTCCGGAACCTCCTCACCCGATTCCGGATTGGGAAAGGGCGAATCCGGTGAGGACCCATGGAATGCTGCTGACGCGTAGATCCGACCTCGACGCCGGCCCATCCGCGTGAGCGCCCTCTCCCCTGCTCTCCCTTGCTCTCCCCTGCTCTCGTTGCTCCCCCCGCTCCCCACCGCTAGACTTGCGCGATTCCGCCCCCCGGCCGAGTCGGCCCTCGGAGGACGCGTCATGGACTATCCGATGCGGAGCATCGCCTACCTGGCCGAGTTGATCCATCCGCCGCGGCAGCACACCGCGGAGGAGATGCAGCGGATCCACTCGCTGACGTTCGCGGATCCGAAGGCTCCGTATCAGAACTTCCAGATGATCCCCGGCGGGGCGGCGCTGTCGAACCCGCCGCAGCAGGCGAACATGATCTCGACGGTGACGTTCCTGCCGGATCGGGTGCAGGTGCGGGAGGAGATGTCGGGGATCAGTCGGGAGGAGTTCCAGGATCGGGTGGCGCGGCTGTCGGGGCTGGCGTTCGAGGTGCTGCACGTGCCGCAGTTCATGGTGCAGAACTTCA
>JBICIB010000204.1:0-5555 GCA_043101415.1 Planctomycetota bacterium JB042
TGGGATCGTGTTCGTTCCAGAGCCCTATTCGCGCCGGTAGGGCCGCGGAGGCGCGGGTGCGTGCAGCAAAAAGGAGGCAACGCCTTTGGAACCACCCGAAAGCAGTCCCTGGGCAGAGCCTCCGCGAGGAATGATGGCCGTGGAGAACGCGGGAGTCAAGGTCTCCTCCCGCGTGTAACCCGAGCGGGCCTCAGGAAGGACCCCGTCGGGTGCGATCACGAGGCCGCGAAGTCGCCCGAGCCAGACTCGGCGCCCCTGTCCGGCGACTCCCTCCTTCGAATCTCCCGCACCGGCTCGCCGCCGCCGGCACCTCGTCAGGGGAGATCGAGCCTGCGGCGCAGAGCCCGGGTGACGAGCGGCGCCGAGTGACCTGCCGGATCGACGAGCGCGCGGACGCGCTCTCGGGTGGCCGCGACGCATCCGGCGTTCTCCGCCGCGCGCATGGTGTGGGACCACGCGTCGTCGACGTCCTTCTCGGTGACCTCGTAGCCGTGCCCCGTCGAAAGCCAACGCAGGGCGGCCAGGCCGGCGGCGACCGCGAACTCGGGCCGCTCGGCGCCGAAGTCGCGCGCCGCCCGCGTGAGCGTCTGGGGGGAACACGGCGAACGGTTCGCGAGATCGATCGCGCGATCGAAGAACCCGGCCGCCTTGGCCGTCGCGAACCACTTCCCCTCCTCTCCGGGCGAGCGTTCGACCAGGTCGTCGAGGATCCTCGCGGGCTCCAGGTGGGGGTACCTCTTGACGAGCGAGCGGAACCTCGCGAGATGGGTCGGCGCGTCGGAGGCGAGGAGTCCGTAGCGTCGGTACGCCTCGTCGACGCGACCGGCCGCGCGAAGGATCTCCTCGCAGAGCGGCGCGAAGTCGAACGAGCGGTGCGCCCGCGGAACCTGCTCGGCGTAACGGATCGCCTCGTCCGGTCGCCCCATCGCCGCCAGTGCCCGGACGCCAAACCGGCGGTAGGACCAGATCGCGTTCGGCTTCCGCTCCAACAGGTCGAGCAGGTCCTGGTGGCGGCCGACCGCCAGCAGCGCGCTGAGGCAGGCGGTCGTCCCCGAGAACCAGGACCCCGCGCCCGCGTCCGCGCTCCAGGCCAGGCGACATCCTTCGATCAGCCGGTCGGCCCATCGCGACGCGGTCTCGGCCGACGCGCAGAGCGCTCCCCAGTGCTCGTCGATGTTCTCGAGGTACGCCATCCCGTCGTCGTCGTGAGCGGTCCGCAGCCGGTCCAGCCAGGCGTCGCGGGTCGCGTCGTCCGCGGGCGCTCCGGCGATGACCGGGACGAGGGCCTCGACCGCGCGATGGGTCGCCGCGCCGATGGAGCCCGAGGAGCCGTCGACCCGCTCGATCGCGGGGGACAGCCGCTCGAGGAACAGCACCGCGCCCTCGGCGCCGAGGACCGGGTCGCCGCGCGCCACCTTCTTGATCTCCGAGACCGCTTCCTTGATCCGGGTGATCGCGGGCTGCGAGCGCCAGCCGTACGCGTGACGCCGGAACCGCGCCCGGAACTCCCACTTGTGCGACGATCTTCGAGGCATCGGGCAGTCGCGTCTCCGTCCGTCCGGCCTCCGCGCGGCGAGACGAGCGTGCGATCGGCCGGTCCGACGCGGGAGATCGTAGCGAGAGCGCGCGGGCGATCGCTTCGGCCGCATGGCGCACGTCGACGGAAACCGCATCGACGATTGACGTCCTCCTGACGTGCGGCTCGGCCCCCGCTCCCTACCCTCGTCGGCGATTCGAGGCGCGGCGGAGGCCGCGTCCGGTGCGCCGCCGCGGGCGCTCGCCGGCAGGAGAACGTGCGTTCGACCCCTGGATCCCGGCTCGGCCGTCTCATCGGCAGCGAACGTCTCCGGTTCGTCCTGACGAATCGGATCCCGCGCCGTGCGGCGACCCTCTTCATGGGGCGCTTCAGCCGGATCGAGGTCGGCTGGGTTCGCGACCTGTCGATCGCGGTCTGGCGGCGGTGCGCGGACGACCTCCGGCTCGAGGAGGCGAGGAAGTCCCGGTTCACGAGCCTCCACGACTGCTTCGTGCGCGAGCTGAAGCCGGGGGCCCGCCCGATCGACCCGGCGCCGGACGTGATCACGAGCCCGTGCGACGCGATCGTCGGCGCGCACGGCCGCGTGCGCGGGGACGAGGCGTTCCAGGTGAAGGGGATGCCGTACTCGCTCGTCGACCTGCTCGACGACCCGGCGCTGGTCGAGCGGCACCGCGACGGCCGGTTCGTGACGCTGCGGTTGAAGTCGAGCATGTACCACCGCTTCCACGCGCCGCTCGACGCGCGCGTCCGGCGGGTGACGTACATCGGCGGCGACACGTTCAACGTCGACCCGGGGACGGTGCGGAGGATCGACCGCCTCTACTGTCGGAACGAGCGGGCGGTCGTCCCGCTGGAGGCCGCCGACGCCGCCGTCCGCCTCACCCTGGTGCCGGTCGCCGCGATCCTCGTGGCCGGCATCCGACTCCACTGCCTCCCGGAGGTCCTCGACCTGCGGTACCGCGGGCCGAACCGCTTCACGTGCGACGCCTCGTACGCGAAGGGGGACGAGATGGGGTTCTTCCAGCACGGCTCGACGATCCTCGTCTTCGCGTCCGGCCCGGTCGAGTTCGACCCGGGGCTCCGGGAGGGGGGACGGATCCGGGTCGGCCAGCCCCTCTTCCGCCGGCGCGCCGACGACGTGCCGTCGCCGCCCGAACGATCTTCGTTCTCCGAGACCACCGACCCCTGACCCCGGAGCCTCCATGCGCTTCCTCGAGACCCTCCGTGAGCAGCGTTGGGACGACCACCGCTACTACCACCACAGCCGGATCAACCAGACCCTGCACCTGGTGAGCGCCCTCTGCTTCCTCACGTCGTACGCGCTGATCGCCTTCGACCCGGTGACGGCGGTGCTGCTCGGCTGGTTCGTCGCGATGTGGTCGCGCCAGATCGGCCACTTCGTGTTCGAGCCGAAGGGGTTCGACCACGTGAACCACGTCTCGCACGAGCACAAGGAGGACATCAAGGTCGGTTACAACCTCGAGCGGAAGGTCGTGCTCCTCTCGATCTGGGCCGCCACGCCCGTGGCCCTCGCGATGGACCCGACGCTGTTCGGGATGTTCGAGGCGCACGCGAACCGGACCGAGTTCGTCGACCACCTGGCGCGGCTCTGGCTCGTGATCGGCGCCGGCGCGGTCGTCTTCCGGACGCTCCAGCTGTTCGTCGTCCGCGACGTCGAGACCGGGCTGGTCTGGGCCACGAAGATCCTGACCGACCCGTTCCACGACGTGAAGATGTACCACCGGGCGCCGTTCCGCCTCCTCCGCGGCGAGCTGCTCGACCCGATGGGCGAGTCGCCGGAGCACGCCCGCGCGGCGTAGCGGACCCCGGGACGGCTCAGGCGGCGCGGCGGTCGATCCGGTCGGCGTCGCGCCGCGCCCCGTCCGGCGGCGTCGCGCGCCCTCGGCCGGCGATCCGCCGCCAGAGCGCGCGCGCGACCTCGCGGATCATGCGGCGTCGGATCGACCTCTCGGTCAGCGCGGCGTCGCGCCACCACCAACCGTCCGCCGCCATCGCCCCGGCCGCCGCCTCGAACCGGTCGGCGATCTCCTCGAACCGCGCGTCGGTCAGGTCGTGGCCGAAGATGAACCGTCCGGTGCCGACCCAGCTCGGCCAGAGACCCTGCGCGCGGAGGTAGTACTGGAACATCCAGTGGTACCGGCTCGGTTCGACGTAGTGCGTCGTGAAGACCGACGCCAGGTTCGTCACGCGGATCGGGAACCCCCGCCGCTCCATCCGCTCGTTCAGCGCCGCCGCCCGCGCGTCCCAGCGTTCGAGCAGCCCCGCGTACTCCGCGCGGCGCGCCGGCGACTGCACCCGGCGGAGGAACTGCCGCATCGAGGCCATGACGTACGGGTGGGAGTTGAACGTGCCGCGCGCGAAGCAGACGTCCGCCGGCCGCTCGTCGTCGTACCGCTTCATCAGGTCGGCGCGCCCGCAGACCACGCCGATCGGCAGCCCGCCGCCGACGGTCTTGCCGTACGTCACGAGGTCGGCGCGGACGTCGAACGCCTCCTGCGCGCCGCCGAGGGCGAGCCGGAACCCGAGGAACACCTCGTCGATGATCAGCACGATCCCGCGCGCGGTGCAGACCTCGCGCAGCGCGGCGAGCCACGCCCGGTACGCGTCGAGGTCGACCGCCGGTCCGCGCCGCCCGGAGACCAGCGACGCGTCGCTCGGCGCGCCGCCGTTCGGGTGGAGCGCCTGCAGCGGGTTCACGAGGACGCAGGCGATGTCGCGCCGCGTGCGGAGGACCCGGAGCGTGGCGGCGTCCATCTCCTTCAGCGTCAAGGTGTCGGCGACCGGCCGCGGGTTCCCGACGCCCGGCTGCACCGAGTCCCACCAGCCGTGGTACGCGCCGCAGAACCGCACGAGGTGGCGGCGCCGCGTGTGGTACCGCGCCAGCCGGACCGCCTGCATCACCGCCTCGGTCCCGGACATGTGGAACGAGACCGCGTCGTGGCCGGAGATCTCCTTCAGGCGGCGGACGTTCTCCTCGACGACCGGGTGGTACGGACCGAGGACGGGGCCGAGCGCGCGCGCGTCGGCGGCGCCCTGGTCGATGCACTCCTTGTAGAAGTCGTAGCCGAACAGGTTCACGCCGTACGCGCCGGTCAGGTCGATCGACCACCGTCCGTCGAGGTCGGCGAGCTCGCCGTCCGCCGACCGGGAGACGAGGTTCCCGACCGCGAGGTGGCGGCGGGCGAGGTCGCGGAACGGGAACGGCACGCGGTACGCCGACGTGAACTCGAGGTCCGGCAGGCTCTCGCGCAGCCGGGCGGTCCGCTCGATCGAGGCGGGCGAGCGCTGCGTGAGCGCCCGGGACAGACGCTCCAAACCCTCCCGCCGTGCGGCCGCGACCTCGGCCGGGGCCCCGTCGGCGTCGTACGCCTCCTCCTCGCCGAACGTGTAGCCGGGGAGGAGCCGCGCCACGCGGAGCGACATCCGCGCGTGCCCGCGGAGCGACGGGTGCTTCGCCAGCGAGAGCTGGACCCTCCGGAGCACGCGATGGGCGACGAACGGCGCGAGGAGCGCGGCGAGCGCGAACACCAGGGTTCCGTCCATCGATCCTCCGGCCCCGTCGGCGACGAGTGAGCGGTCGAACGATCGAAGGTAGCGGCGCGTCCGCTCCCCGTTCGTCAGGACCTCGTCAGAGGGTGCTCAGGTCGGCGTCAAGTCGGCCGGACCGGGGATCGGGCGTCGCCGCCGGTCAGCGTCCGCGGCGGTCGCGCGCGGACGCGGCGGCGACCGAGCGGAGGAGGTTCAGGACGCGCGGCGACTCCGGGTCGACCCCCTGCGCGAGCGTCGCGTAGCGGTGCGCCTCGAGCGTGTCGCCGGCGGCGATGAAGTGGTGCCCGAGCGCGACGCGGGTCTCGAGGAGCTGCTGGCGGGCGAGCTCGCGCCGCCGGTCGAGCCCGTCGGCGAAGCGCCTCTCGTCCTCGCGGAGCTGGGTCCGTTCGACGTCGGCGAGCTCCTCGTCGCGCTCGAGTCGGTCGATCCGCTCGATCGCCCTCGTCTG
>JBICIB010000205.1:0-5068 GCA_043101415.1 Planctomycetota bacterium JB042
TCCCGATCCAGGCGTTGGTGAACGCCGGGATCGGGTATTAGATCATCGGCTTGTCGTAGATCGGCAGGAGGTGCTTGTTGGTGATCTCGGTCAGCGGCCGCAGCCGAGATCCGAGCCCTCCGGCCAGGATGACACCTTTCACGACTTCTTCTCCTTCCGATACTGGCGGACGGTCTCGGCGATCCCGGCATCGAGCGGGACCTCCGGCTCCCAGCCGAGGCCCCGCCGCGCGCGCGAGAGATCGGCGAGGGAGTGTCTCACGTCCCCGGTCCGCGGCGGCGCGTACGTCGGCTCGAGGCCGGCGGCCGCACCCCCCACCTGCGCGCGCACGGTCCGGAACAGCTCGTTCACGGACACGCGCCGCCCGCCGGCGACGTTGATCACGGAGCCGCGAGGGACGTCGGCGGTCGCCGCGGCCAGGTTGGCCCGCGCGACGTCGTCGACGTAGACGAAGTCCCTCGTCTGTTCCCCATCGCCGTAGATCGTCGGCGCCCTCCCGTCGAGGAGGGACGTCACGAACAGGGAGATCACTCCCGAGTACGGGGACGAGGGATCCTGGCGCGGACCGTACACGTTGAAGTAGCGCAAGACCACCGTGTGGAGGTCGAAACAGCGCGCGAATGCGCGGCAGTACGCCTCCGAGGCGAGCTTCTGGGCCGCGTACGGCGACAGCGGCTCCGGCGCGAGGGTCTCCCGCTTCGGGAGCTCCTCGCTCTCCCCGTAGGCGGACGAGGACCCCGCGAAGACGAACCGCCCCACCTTGGCCGCGACCGCCGCCCGGAGCATCGTCAGGGTGGCGTCGAGGTTGATCGAGTGGGAGAGGGCCGGATCCTCGACCGAGCGCTGGACCGACGGGAGCGCCGCCTCGTGGAAGACGACGTCGCACCCCTCGACCGCGTTCCTCGCGTCGTCCTCGCGCCGACAATCGCCGCGGATCACCTCGACCGATCCCTCGACGGCGGCGAGGTTCGCCGCGTCGCCGCCCGAGAAGTCGTCGAGGACCCGGACCGAGTACCCCGCGGCGACGAGCGCCTCGCAGAGGTGCGACCCGATGAACCCGGCCCCGCCGGTGACCAGCGCCCGCCCGCTCACGCCGTCCCCCCGCCGAGGGTCACCCCGTCGAGCAGCCGCGCCTCGAGGTCGTCCGCGATCCGCTCCGCCGCGCGCCCGTCCCACCCCTCCGGGGTCCCGATGGCGGCCGGGTCGCGCGCGAGCATCTCCTGCGCCGCCGCGACGATCCGCCCCGGGTCGGAGCCGGCGAGGAGGTTCCCCCCCACCTCGATCGTCACCGGCCGCTCGGTGTTCTCCCGGAGCGTGACGCACGGCACCTTCAGCACGACCGCCTCCTCCTGGATGCCGCCCGAGTCGGTCAGCAGGAGCCTCGCGCCGGCGGTCAGCCCGAGGAAGTCGAGGTACCCCTGCGGCGGGACGAGCTTCAGGTTCGGGAGCGCGCGCAGCCGCTCCTCGAGGCCGAACGCGCGCGCCCGCGCCTCGGTCCGCGGGTGGAGCGGCCAGACGAGCGGCAGCTCGCCGCCGACCTCCTCGAGCGCTTCGAGGACGCCGGCGAGCGTCGCCTCGTCGTCGACGTTGCTCGGCCGATGCAGGGTGACGACCGCGTAGCCGCCCCGCTCCACGCCGATCTCCTCCCGCCGCGCGGCGGCCCCCGCCTCGGCCCGCTCGCGGTGCCGGACGAGCGTGTCGATCATCGTGTTCCCGACCAGCGGGCAGCTCCGGACGTCCTTCCCCTCGCGCCGCAGGTTCTCGACCCCCGACGGCTCGGTGACGTAGCAGACGTCGGCGAGCTGGTCGGTGACGATCCGGTTCAGCTCCTCGGGCATCCCGCGGTCGAACGAGCGGAGCCCGGCCTCGACGTGCACCAGCGGGACGCCGCGCTTCGCCGCCACCAGCGCGCACGCCACCGTCGAGTTGACGTCGCCGACGACGAGCACGCCCGACGGCGGGGCCGACCGGCCCTCCAGGTACTCCTCGAACCGCACCATCACGTCGGCGGTCTGCCGCGCGTGCGACGCCGAGCCGACCTCGAGGTTGACGTCGGGCCGCGGCAGGCCGAGGTCGCGGAAGAAGAGGTCGGACATCCGCTCGTCGTAGTGCTGCCCGGTGTGCACCAGGACCGGCGCGAGCGAGCCGCGCGAGCGGACCGCCTCCAGCACCGGGCCCGCCTTCATGAAGTTCGGGCGGGCGCCGACGATCAGGACGAGATCCCGGGGCGACTCGCTCACGACGCCTCCAGGACTTCGCGGGTCGCGACGTACCACTCGACGAAGCGGTCGAGCCCCTCGTCGATCGACGTCTTCGGCGCGTAGCCGAGCTCCTCCTCCGCCCTCGAGACGTCGGCGAACGTGATCGGGACGTCGCCCGGCTGGTCGGGCTGACGGTCGAGCACCGCCTCCTTCCCGACCCGCGACGCGATCTTCTCGACCAGCTCGGCCAGCGACGTCGTGCGGGAGCCGCCCAGGTTGTAGATCCGGAACCCCTCGGCGGGGCCGACCGCGCGGACCACCCCGTCGACGATGTCGGCGACGAACGTGTAGTCGCGGCGGGACGAGCCGTCGCCGAAGAACGGGATCGCCTCCCCGCGCACGATCTTGCGGGTGAACTTGTGGATCGCCATCTCCGGTCGCTGACGCGGACCGTAGACCGTGAAGAACCGGAGGCACGCCACGTCGAAACCGTGGAGGTGGTGGTACGTGTGGCAGAGGACCTCGCCCGAGCGCTTGGTCGCCGCGTACGGCGAGACCGGCCGGTCGGCGACCGCGTCCTCGCGGAACGGGACGTCCTTGCTGCCGCCGTAGACCGACGACGACGACCCGAACATCATCCGCGTCGTCCCCGCCGCCCGCATCGCCTCCAGGAGATGCATCGTGCCGGTCAGGTTGATGTCGGAGTAGAGGACCGGGTCCTCGATCGACGGGCGGACCCCGGCCATCGCCGCGAGGTGGACGACGGCGTCGACCGCGCCCCCGGAGAACGCGCGGGCGAGGTCGTCCGGCCGGCGGAGGTCCCCCTCGACGAACGCGAACCGCTCGCCGGCCAGGAGCGTCTCCAGGTTCCGCCGCTTGATCCGCGGGTCGTAGAACGGCTGGAAGTTGTCGAAGCCGACGACCTCGTCCCCGCGCGCCGTCAACGCCTCGGAGAGCGTCGAGCCGATGAAGCCCGCGGCGCCCGTGACCAGGATCCTCGCCATCTCTCGTTCCTCCTCCCGCGCCTCAGATCGACACGACGTCCCCGAGGTGGCGGAGCCCCTCGGTGGCGTTCCGGGCGTCGACGACCACCGGCGCGCTCTCGACGAGCCGCCGGTAGTCGATGCCGGAGTGGTCGGTCACGATGACAGCGCAGTCGCATCCGTCGTGCCCCTCGTCGAGCGACGACGAACGGAGCACGTCCTCCTGGAACCGGTACTCCGGAACGAACGGGTCGTGATAGCGGACGTCGGCCCCGAGCGCCCGCAGCCCCGCGATCACGTCGGCGGCCGGCGACTCGCGCACGTCGTCGATGTTCGGCTTGTACGCGACGCCGATCAGCAGCACGCGCGCGCCGTTCACCGCCTTCCGGTGGCGGTTCAGGGCCTTCGACACGCGCTCCACCACGTGGTGCGGCATCGACCGGTTCACCTCCTCGGCGAGCTCGATGAAGCGCGCCTTGTAGTCGAGCGTCCGCATCTTCCACGACAGGTAGAGCGGGTCGACCGGGAGGCAGTGTCCGCCGAGCCCGGGCCCGGGGTAGAACGGCATGAACCCGAACGGCTTCGTCGCCGCGGCGCGGATCACCTCGAACACCGGGACGCCCAGGCGGTCGCACATCAGCGCCACCTCGTTGACGAGCGCGATGTTCACCGACCGGAAGGTGTTCTCGAGGATCTTCGCCATCTCGGCGGCGCGCGCGCTCGACACCGGGACCATCGTCTCGATCGCCACGCGGTAGACCGCGAGCGCCGCCTTGGTGCACGCCTCGGTGACGCCGCCGACGACGCGGGGCGTGTTGTGGATCATGAAGTCGCGCCGCCCCGGGTCGACCCGCTCCGGCGAGAACGCGAGGAAGAACTCCTCGCCGACCGTGAGGCCGCTCTCCTGGAGCATCGGCAGGAGGAGCTCCTCGGTCGTGCCGGGGTACGTCGTGCTCTCGAGGACCACGAGCTGTCCGGCGCGCAGCCGCCGCTTCAGCTCGTCGCCGACCGAGAGGACCGACGCGAGGTCCGGCTCGCGGTACTTCGACAGCGGCGTCGGCACCGCGACCGAGATCGAGTCCGCGGCGCCCGCCGCGTCGAAGTCGGTCGTGGCGCGGAGCCGGCCGGCGCTCACCTGCGCCGCCAGCTCGTCGGAGGGGACGTCGTCGATGTACGACGTCCCGGCGTTGATCCGCTCGACCTTCGACGGGTCGAGGTCGACGCCGACGACGCGCGCCCCGCTCCGGGCGAACTGGACCGCCAGCGGCAGCCCCACGTATCCGAGGCCGACCACGCAGACGTCGACGTCCTTCGCCCGCGCCTTCGCCTCGAGCCGCTCCAGCCATTCGTGGGCGTCGCTCATCACTCCACCGTGACGCTCTTCGCGAGGTTCCTGGGCTTGTCGATGTCGCAGCCACGGAGGTCCGCGATCCAGTACGACAGGAGCTGCAGCGGGAGGACGTTGATCAACGGCGAGAGCGAGTCGTCGACCACCGGCACCGGGAGGACCGTCTCCGCGAGCTTCGCGACCTTCGCGTCGTCCGCGGCGGCCACCGCGAGGATCCGGCCGCCGCGCGCCTTCACCTCCTGCATGTTCGAGAGCGCCTTCTCGTACACCCTCCCCGGCGTCGCGATCACGACGACCGGCAGGGAACGGTCGATCAGCGCGATCGGGCCGTGCTTCATCTCGCCGGCGGGATACCCCTCGGCGTGGACGTACGAGATCTCCTTCAGCTTCAGCGCCCCCTCGAGCGCGATCGGGTAGTTGACGCCGCGCCCGAGGAAGAGGAAGTCGGACGCGCGCGCGTACCGTTCCGCCGCGCGGGCGACCTCGTCCCGCGCCTCGAGGCACTCCTCCATCTTCGCGCGGACCCGCCGCAGACC
>JBICIB010000206.1:0-3033 GCA_043101415.1 Planctomycetota bacterium JB042
GACGTCGGCAACGCGCTCCCGGGTTCCCTCGGCGCGCCCGTGCTCTCCGGCGACGGCGCGCTCGCCAGCGGCTCGACCGTGATGGTCACGCTGACGAACGCCGCTCCGAACCAGACCGCGACGCTGATCGTCGGCGCCTCGGCCGTGAACCTGCCGCTCTTCGGCGGGATCCTCGTCCCGGCGGCGAACTTCCTCATCCCGGTCCCGACCGGCGCGTCCGGTTCGGTGGTGCTCGGCACCACGATCCCGGCCGGCGTCGTCCCGGGGATCCCGATCTACCTGCAGTACTGGATCACCGACCCGACCGGGCCGCAGGGGTACTCGGCGTCGAACGCCATCACGGCGACGACGGAATGACCCCGTGACGCGGACGGGGGGGGCGGCGCGCGGCGTCGCTCCCGCCGGACGCGGTCACTCGAGAGGGGGAGCCGGCCCTCGGGCCGGCCCCCCCTCTCTCGTCTCCGGCGAGGCCGGTCGGCGGCGCCGGGCGATACGCTGTGCGCTCCGAACCCCGAGCCGGGAGATCGTCATGAAGCCCGTCCGGTCCGCGCTCCCCGCCGTGGCGCTCCTCCTGGTCGTCACCGGCTGCTCGCTCTTCGAGTCGGCGTCCGACATGGTCGCCCCGGCGTCCGCCATGACGGAGCCGGAGCTCCGCGACCGCATCGAGTCGTTCTCCGACCGGTTCGCGCGCTCGATCCAGGGGGCGTCCGACTCGATCGGCCTCGCCTCGGCGGACACCGCCACCCGGAAGGCGGTGCTCCACTGGAAGATGAACGTCATCGGCGAGATGCGCGAGGCGGCGGGCCGGTCCGACGCGCGGGCGGCGCTCTCGGACTGCTGGACGCTCTGCGTCCAGGTCCGCCGTCACTTCGACGGGCCGCCGGCCGACGCCACCACGCACTGGACGGTCGCGCCGGACGCCCGCGCCGTCATCCTGCAGGCGATGCGCGACCTGGAGGAGGACGTGCGGGAGATCGGGCTCGAGTGGCTGGGACAGCGGAGGTTCGATCAGGCGAGCGCCGAGATCGAGGAGTTCGCCGCCACCCACCCGATCCAGGGGCGGTTCGGGCGCCGGACGTACGACCGGCCGGCGCTGGCCGGGAAGGAGTTCCCGCGGGTCGAGGCGATCGTGAGCGCGACGCTCTCGCCGTTCAACTTCGTCGGCGGCATCGACCGGACCGCACAGGCGATCCACGAGTTCTCGACCGTGGCCGATCAGTTCACGTCGGTCGTCGAGGCGCTCCCGGAGCAGACGAGGTGGGAGGCGCAGCTCGCGCTGTACGACTTCGAGGAACGGGAGACGGTCGTCGGCCTCCGGCGGGACGTGGCGAGCCTCGCGAAGAGCACCGACGAGTTCGTGGACGTCGCGCGCGCGCTCCCGGCCGCGTTCGTAGGGGCCCTCGTCTCCTCGATCGAGCGGACCGACGGCCCCTCGCAACGGCTGCTCGCGACCGCGGAGTCGGTCGAGCGGACCGTCCAGTCCGCCTCCGGCCTGACCGCGGAGGTCGACTCCGCGCTCGAGCGGACGGGAGGCGTCCTGGCGGCGGCCGAATCGGCGACGGACGGGCTCGCCCGCGCGGGGACGGCGTGGGAGGGGGTCTTCCGGGCGATCGACGACCTGGCGGCGGACGACGGCGGCGCGCCCTCCCCGAGCGAGACCGGGGAGGAGGACTCGTTCGACGTCACGGAGTACGGCGACGCCGCCGACCGGGTCGGGGCCGCGGCGGTCGAGCTCCGGGCCGGCATCGCGGAGCTGCGCGCGCTCCTCGACGGGGCCGACGTCGAGCGGGTGGCGGGGGCGGTCGACGCCTCGACGGAGGCCGCGCTCCGGCGGACCTCGGACCACGCGGTCGACCTCGTCGACCACGCGGCGAAGCGGGCCGCGCAGCTCGCCGGCCTCGTCTTCGGGCTCGCCCTCGTGTTCGTCCTCGTGACACGACGGTGGAAGTAGGGTCCCTCCGCCGCGCCGTCGCGACGGGCGGCGGGGGCGTCGGCCGGGTATCGTCTCGTGCATGCCGCTCGACGCCTTCCACCCGACCGTCCGGCGCTGGTTCTCCGAGCAGGTCGGCGAGCCGACGGCGCCCCAGCGCGAGGGCTGGCCGCGGATCCGGGCCGGCCGCCACGTCCTGATCGCGGCGCCGACGGGGACGGGCAAGACGTTCGCGGCGTTCCTCTGGGCGGTCGACCGGCTCCTGCGTCGGGGCGGGACGCTCACCGACCGGACCGAGGTCGTCTACGTCTCGCCCCTGAAGGCCCTCTCGAACGACGTGGCGAAGAACCTCCTCGCTCCGCTGGCGTCGCTCCGCGAGCTCGATCCGACGCTCCCCGAGGTCCGCGTCCTCGTCCGGACCGGCGACACCCCGCAGAAGGATCGCCAGGCGATGACGCGGCGCCCGCCGCACGTCCTCGTGACGACGCCGGAGTCGCTCTACATCCTCCTGACCAGCGACGGCGGCCGCCGGATGCTGAAGGACGTCCGCTCGGTCGTGGTCGACGAGATCCACGCGCTCGCGCGGGACAAGCGCGGCTCGCACCTCGCGCTCTCGCTCGAGCGGCTCGACGCCCTCGCCGGTCCGGTCCAGCGGATCGGGCTCTCCGCCACCCAGCGTCCGATCGAGGAGATCGGCCGGTACCTCGTCGGCGTCGGGCGCGAGGTCGACGTGATCGACGCGGGCCACCTCCGCTCGCTCGACCTCGGCGTCGAGGTCCCGCCGTCGCCCCTCTCCGCGGTCTGCTCCCACGAGGTGTGGGAGGAGATCTACGACCGGATGACGGCGCGGATCGAGGAGCACCGGACGACGCTCGTGTTCGTCGGGACGCGGAAGATGGCCGAGCGGCTCTCCGCGCGGCTCGCCGACCGTCTCGGCGAGGAGAAGGTGAAGTGCCACCACGGATCCCTCTCGCGCGAGATCCGGTTCGAGGCGGAGCAGAAGCTGAAGTCGGGCGAGCTGAAGGCGCTCGTCGCCACCGCGTCGCTCGAGCTCGGCATCGACATCGGCGACGTCGACCTGGTGATCCAGGTCGGCGCGGTCC
>JBICIB010000207.1:0-19505 GCA_043101415.1 Planctomycetota bacterium JB042
GTCGAGCCGCGAGTCGAGCCCCTCCAGGGTCGCGAGGTCCCGCTCGGGGACGAGCGCCGCGATGTCCTTCTTCCCGTCCCGCACGACGATCCGCTCCTCGCGGCTCGCGACCTGGTCGAGATCCTCGCTCAGGTGGGCGTGGACCTCGGCCCGCGGCACCGTCTCCTTCTCGATGTTCGCGTCCCCGTCGAGGTTCTCGAGGAGCGCCAGGTCCTCGAGCGGGATCAGCGCCGCCTTCGCCTCGTCCCCCTCGGTGATCACCATGCGCTGCTTCCCGTTCGAGACGAGCAGGAGCACGTCGTCGAAGTTCCCCTTCACCTCGTCGATCGGAATGCGGTTCACGGCAGGGCTCCCGAGGGCGTGAGTGGACGGACGGGCCGGGCGGTCCCGGGGTCGCAGTCTATCAAACGGCGGCGATTCCACTCCCCGGACCCCCGCCCCCGCTCCCCTCGCCCCGCGGGCCTCGACCCGGCCCCTTCAGCGCGCGAGGCGGAAGCCCGAGCACTGCCAGCGCGAGGCGGCGGAGAAGAAGTTCCGGTACGTCGCCCGGACGTGGCTGCGCGAGGTGAGGCACGAGCCGCCCCGGAGGACGTACTGGTTCACCATGAACTTCCCGTTGTACTCCCCGAGCGCCCCCGCCGGCGCCGTGAAGCCGGGGTACGGAGCGTACGCGCTGGAGGTCCACTCCCAGACGTCGCCGAACATCTGCCGCGGCAGCGCCGGAGCGTCGCGCCCCTCCGGCGCCTCCGCGCCGGCCGGGTCGGGGAGCGGCCGGAACGCCTCCCCCTCCACGAAGTTGCCGGCCACCGGCAGGGCGGCCGCCGCGGCCTCCCACTCGAACTCCGTCGGCAGCCTCGCGCCGGCCCATCGCGCGTAGGCGTCCGCCTCGAAGTAGCTGACGTTCGAGACCGGCGCGGCGGGGTTCGGCTCGATCAGGCCGGCCAACGTGAAGCACCGGGTGACGCCGTACCCCTCCTTCCAGTAGAGCGGCGCCCGCCACCCTTCCCGCCGCGCGAGGTCGAACCCCTCGGCGAGCCACAGGTCGGCCCGCCGGTACCCGCCGTCGTCGACGAACTCCTGGAACTCCCCGATCGTCACCGGCCGGTCGGCGAGCTCGTACGTCTCGAGGAAGACCCGATGACGCGGCCGCTCGTTGTCGTAGCCGAAGCTCCCCGCGGAGTGGCCGACGTGGACGACCCCCTCGTCGTAGGTCGTCCAGCGGAGCGGCCGCGTCTCGCCCGGATCGTCGAGCGCGACGTCGCGGTAGACCGGGTGGAGCGGGTTCTGGCCGAAGGCGTGCCAGATGTCCGTGAGCAGCAGCTCCTGGTGCTGCCGCTCGTGATGCAGACCGACCTCGAGCGCGGGCGCGACGCGGGCGACGACGTCCTCGCCGTCGGTCGCCAGGATCTCCCGCACCCGTTCGTCCACCACGCGCCGGTACTCGAACACCTCCTCGACCGTCGGGCGGGTGAGGAGTCCCCGCTTCGGCCGCGGGAACGGGTCGCCGATCGTCTCGTAGTACGAGTTGAACAGGTGATGGTACGCCGGGTCGACCACCGGCTGATCGGGCCGCGCCGCCCGGACCACGAAGGTCTCGAAGAACCACGTGGTGTGGGCGAGGTGCCACCGGGTCGGGCTGGCGTCGGGCATGCTCTGCACGACGAAGTCCTCGGTCCGGAGCGGCCGACAGAGCCTCCCGGTGAACTCCCGGACGTCGCGGAACGCGCGCGTCAGCCGGTCGCGGTCGATCGCGCCGGCGGTCTCGGCCGTGGTCATCAGCGCCCGTCGACGCGGCGGACCGTTCTCCGGCGGGCGAGGACCGTCGCGACGACGGCCCCGACCACGACGCCGAGGAGGAAGACCGAGAGGACGCCCGAGACCTCGCCGAGCGTCAGGTGCGCGAGGATGTTCATGGGATGGGACACGCGGCCGCTGGTGCGGGACCACGCCAAGTCGCTAGGGTGCGGACGGGTATCCAGCATTCGCACGGAGCCGCCGCCTGTCCAATGGAAAACGCGGGGACCCTCCCGAACTTCCTCGTGATCGGCGCCGCGAAGTGCGGCACGACGAGCCTCTGCGCGCTCCTCGGCCGCCATCCGGAGGTCTTCCTCCACCCCCGGAAGGAACTCGACTTCTTCTCGTACGACGGCGTCTACGCCAAGGGGATCGAGTGGTACGCGTCGCGGTTCCGGGACGGCGCGGGCCGGAAGGCCGTCGGCGAGGGGAGCCCGAACTACGCGAAGCGCCGCAAGAACCCCCGGGCGGCGGAGCGCATCGCCCGCCATCTCCCCGACGCGAGGCTCCTGTACATCGTGCGCCACCCGCTGCGCCGGATGGAGTCGGCGTGGCTCCACGCCCGCCGGGCCGGTCACCGGAGCGCGGGATCGTTCGGCGAGACGGTCCGGACGTTCCCGGAGTACGTCGACACCAGCGACTACGAGGCCCAGCTCGAGGCGTTCGCCGCCTACCGGGACCGGGGGCGCCTGCGCGTCCTCTTCTTCGAGGAGTTCCGGAGCGCGCCGGGCGACGTGCTGCGCGAGGCGTTCCGGTTCCTCGGCGTCGACGACTCGGTCGAGGTCCCCGCGGACGACTCGCCGACGAACCCCTCCCTCGGGCGGCGCGTCGATGCCCCGTTCCTGAAGCGCCTCCGGAAGACCCGCGCCTTCCGGTCCGTCGAGCGCGTGGCGCCGGCCCTGACCGCCGCGCTCGTCCGCCCCCTCCAGCGCGAGCTGACCGAGCGCCCGACCTGGGACGAGGAGACCCTTCGGTTCGTGCGGGACGCCCTCGAAACGCCGACCCGCCGGTTCCTCGAGGCGCACGGCCGGCCGGCCGACCTCTGGGACCTGTCGGGGCGTCCGGACGATCCGGGCGGAGGGAAAAAAGGAGCCGGCCTACCCCCGACGCTCCCCCCCGGGGCGCGGTAGGCAGGCCGACTCACTCGTCATTCCCCCGCTTCCCCGCGGGGGTCACCACCCCAAGTGGTTCGTGTCTTCTTTCGTCGTCTCCCGGAGCCTGAGCCCGTGTTCGCTCGTCTTCCGGATCGACCTCGGTCTCGCCGGACCGCAGTCGCCGGAGCCGTTCCTTCGCCTTCTTGAGCCGGTGCTTGATCTGGTGGATCTTGAAGCCCGTGACGCGCGCGATCTCGTGGATCGTGACGCGGTCGAGGTACTTCGCCTCCAGCAGCCTCCGGTCCGTCGCGTCGAGACCCGCGAAGAGCTGCTCGAGCTCCTCCTGGCGGCGAACGCGCCGCTCTTCGCCGGGCTCTCCTTCGAGCGACTCCAGGTGGTGATCGACGAGTTCTTCCTCGCGTCGCCGCCGCAGTCGCTCGCGTCTTCTCTCGTCGGACGCCTTCCGACGTCCGATCACGCCGATCCAGGCCTCGAAGCGGGACGGGTCCCGCAGCCTGGTCATCCACTGCCACGCCTCGCGGTAGACCGTGAACGCCACGGCCTCGGCGTCGGCGCGCTGGAGACCGGTCCGTGCGATGCGCGAGATCAGCCGCACCTGCGTCGCCTCGACCAGCTCGGCGAACGCGGCCTCGTCGCGCTCCTTGGCCCGAACGACCAGATCGTGGATCCGATCGTCCGGCGTCACGGAGTCGCCTCCGATCCCCTAGTGCGGCTCGGCCCCGCGCGAAGGAGACGAAAAACGACGGATGCCGGAGAAAAACCGACCCGGTTCACATCAAGGCGAGACGTCGAACGACTTTCGAGAGACGTTCGATCCGGAGGTCACCGTCACTACCATCGTGCCTCCTCCTGCGCCCGCGGGGGGCGTGCTGGTCACCTGTCCGCCTTCGGAGTCGTCGAACTGGACGGGGGGCTCCGTCGTGCCGTCCGAGTAGGCGATCGACACGGTCCAGGAACCGGTGGCCGGCATGTCCTCGATCGTGACGGTCACCGTGCGCCCGACCGCGGGACCCGGGTCGACGGTGACGAGCGGTGACAGTTGCACGTAAACCATACCCGTGAGCGTCAGAAGAAGGACACTCCCGAGCCAAGCCCGCCGCGTGTTTGTCACCGTCATTCGCGTCCCGTCACGTCACTCCCCGCTCTCGTCAGCTGCCTGCATCGGGCTGGTCGAGACGATCGATGGCCCGGTCCGCGGCGTCACGGGTCTGCGGGGACTCGTGACCCTGGAGGTCCTCGAAGTCGTCGCGGAAGATCTCGTCCCGGAGGCGCGCCGCGGCGTTGATCGCCTGCGTGCGATACCCCTCGTTCGGTCCGTAGAAGTAGGAGTTCAGGACCAGGGAGCCCTGGGGCGAACCGAGGACGTGCAGCGTCGCCGCGGCCTGGATCCAGAGCGACGTGTCCCCGGTCGTCTCCAGCGCCATCACGAGCGGGATGGCCGACGTCCGCTGGAGCTGCTCGAGCGCCAGGAGGGACGGGATCACGAGGCCCTTGCCGGCCGTCCCGGCGAGGAACTCGGTGATGTGCCCCTCGGCGGCGTCTCCGCCCCGCCCGTCGCCGAGCGCCGCCAGCGCCGTCAGCGCCAGCTTCACCGGGTCGCCGGAGAGGGACTCGACGCAGCCGGTCGGCACGTCTCCCTGCGCCACCGGCACGAGCGAGTCGACGTGCTGGGGATCGCCGAGCCGGGCCGCGGCCCAGGCCGCCTGGACGCGGACGAGACACTCGCCGTCGGAGGCGAGCGCCGCGACCGCCGCCGCGTTCGCCGGGTTCCCGAAGTCGGCCAGCGTCTGCGCGGCGCGCAGGCGGACCGTCGGGTCGGGATCGCCGAGGACGCCGAGGACGGCCGATTCGGTCTCGTCGGCCAGATCGAGGTCCGAGGCGACGAGGAGCGCCACCTGACGCTCGCGGGGGGTCCCCGACTGGAGCATCGCCACGAGCGCGTTCTCGATCCCGACCGGGGCGAGGCGCCGCAGCGTCTGCAGGGCGCGAACCCGGATGTCGTCCGACGCGTGCCCGAGCTGCGCCGCGACCCAGCCGAGGTACGGCGCCGCGTCGTCCGGGTCGAACGACTCGAGGTAGAAGAGGACGCACCAGATCTCGTCCTCGTCGCTCAGGTCGCCGAGCCCGTTCAGCAGCGCGTCCCAATCGAGATCGAACGACGCGACCTCGGTCTCGCGCAGCACGAGCATCGTCCGCGCGCGCCGCAGCGCCTCGGCGCGGTCCTCGCGCGCCGCGGTCGCCAACAGGCCGAACAGGTCGATCCCGCCGCGCTCGCCGCGGAGGCGTCCGGTCCGGGAGGCCTCGATCACCGCCTCGCCCGCCGCCTCGTCTCCCTCGACCAGATAGAGCCGGGCGAGCGAGCGGAGCGCGGTCGCCGCCGCCTCGTCGTCCTCGCCGGACAGGGCCGCCATCCATTCGGCGCGCCCGCCGGGATCTCCCGGAACGACCGTCGTCGTCCGCGAGACGAACCAGCCCCCCGCCAGCACGACCAGGATCGCCAGCCCGCCGGCCACCCTCCGGCGGCGCGACGCCAGCGCGCGTTCGTCGGCGCGGATCGCGTCCATCACCCGGTTCGTCAGTCGCGAACGCCCTTCCGTCATGTCTCTCCCCGGGACTCCTCTTCCGCTCGCATCGGGCACCTTCAAGAGAGTCAGTGCCTCGTGACTCGACGGGAAGGAGACGGAAAATCCGGGCGATCGGGAAAGGAGCCCATCGGCGATCGACGGACACGCGACCGGGTCGTCCGCGCCCTCCGGCGACCGGCCGCCGGCGGCCCCGGGGACGGGGTATGATGGGAGGAGGCCCCGCGCGGACGGGGCGGACGTCCGGTTCCCGAGCCGCCCTCGGAGGCTCTCCCATGCTCTCGCCGCGGGCCGTGTCCCTTCTCTCGTTCGCCTTCCTCGCCCCGGACGCGACCTCCCAGTGGGACGCCGCCTGGGTCGGCTTCGCGCGCGATCCCTCCCGCCTCCAGGCCGGCGTGATCTCCGACGGCGACCACGAGACCGATCTCGCGTGGGGAGACCTCGACCAGGACGGCTTCGTCGATCTGGTCGTCGTCCGGAAGCAGCCGTTCACCTCGCCGGGGAAGAGGACGAACGTCCTGCTGATGAACGTCGGGGGCGTCCTGACCGATGCGACGGCGACGTACGCCTCGGCGTCGGACGTCCCGGGCGACCAGGGGTTCCTGACCCCGACGAACGACCGCGACGTCGTCCTCGCCGACGTCGACGGCGACGGCGCGCTCGACGTCGTCACCGCGACCACGCTCAGCGACGGCGACCCGAAGCACCTCGGCCACCCCCGCGTCTACCGGAACCTCGGCGGGAGCGGCGCCTGGTCCGGCCTCCGTCACGAGGACGCGCGGATCCCGCAGCTCGTCCACTACGGGACCGGTCTGCCGAGCAACCCGCGGTTCTGCTCGGTCTCCGCCGGCGACCTGACCGGCGACGGGGCCCCGGACCTCTACTTCGGCGACTACGACTCCAGCGGGGCCGGCGGCGCCCAGCAGCCGGAGAACGAGGACCTGAACGACCGCCTGCTGATCAACGACGGCGGCGGCTTCTTCACCGACCAGAGCCAGGCCCGGATGACCCCGCAGATGCTCCTCTCGGCGTTCAGCATGTCGACGGCGATCGCCGACATGAACCTGGACGGTCGGCTCGACGTGGTGAAGGACACCGCGCTCAACCCGCCCCAGTACGTGGCGATCTCGTACAACGACCTGTTCGGCGGCGCCGGGACGGGCCAGTTCGACGCCTTCCAGGTCGTCCACCAGAACCAGCCGTACCACCTCGCGGTCGACGACCTGAACAACGACGGCCGGCCGGACCTCGTGGTGACCGACGACATCGACGACCGGTATCGGTTCCACACCGGGCTCGACGCGCTCGGGCGCGCGACGTTCGGGCCGGCGCGGAAGTTCGACTTCCTGATCGGCGGGGACGACGGGTTCGGCGGGAACAACCTGATCGCGGACCTCGACGGCGACGGCTGGAAGGACGTGATCGTCACCGACCAGGACGTCGACATCTTCTTCGGCGACGGGCGGACACACGTCTACCACAACCTCGGCGGCCCCGGGCAGGAGGGGAGCCTCGACGTCGTCCTCCGCGAGGAGCGACAGGACCCGAGCAGCTTCGGGTGGATCGGCGCGCCGGGTCTGACGACGTCCGACCTCGTCGGAACGCACGACGTGGCGGTCTTCGACGTCGAGAACGACGGCGACGTCGACCTGATCCTGAGCCGCGCCGCCGGGACCGACGTCTTCGTGCAGGGACCGGCGACGCCGATCACCTGCCAGACGAACCTCGGTCACCAGAAGGGGGCGCTGTACCTCTCGGTCTGCGGCGGCGATCTGTCGGCGGGGAACCCGGCGACGCTCGAGGTCCAGCACCTGCCGTTCCTGGCCCAGAGCTTCCTGTTCGTGGGCACCGGGAGCACGCCGACGTACGTCCCCGAGCTCGACGCGACCCTCGCCACCTTCCCGCTCGCGGCCGCGACACCCCTCACCACGTTCGGCTCGACGACGCTCGAGATCGAGGTCCCCGGCGGGTTCCCCGGCGCTTCCCTCACGGTGCAGATGGCGACCGTGATCTCGACGTTCCCGCTGGTGTACGGCGTGTCGAACGCGGTCCGGATCGACTGGCCGTAGCGCCGCCCCTCGGCGAGCGCGCGGTCAGCGCACGTCGTCGAGGTAGACGCGCACCTGCTCGCCCCCCTCGACCGGCTGGACGACGATCTTCCGGCCGCGGGCGACGATCCGGGCCACCGCGTCGAGCCAGATGCGACGGCGGGCGATGGCCGGGTTCTGCTCGACCTCGGCGGCGAGCTTCTCGAACGAGCGGGCGACGCCCTGCGCCGCGTTCACGACCTTCGTCCGGTGGACGTCCGCGTCCTTCAGCACGCGGTTCGCCCGGGCGCGCGCCCGCGGCTTCACCTGCATCTCGTAGCCGCGCGCCTCGTCGATCCGGCGCTCGCGGTCGGCCCGCTCGGTCGAGACCGCGGTGAACGCGCCGATCACCCGGAGCGGCGGGTTCACCTCGACGATGTTCACCGCCGTCACCTCCACGCCCGCGCCGAACCGGTCGAGCTCGGCCTGGACCTCGGCCTGGGCGTCGGTCTGCAGCTTCGTCTTGCCGATCGTCAGGATGTCGTCGATCGTCGCGGTCGCGACGAGCCGGCTGAAGACCGCCTCGGCGGCGCGGCGGATCGGGTACGACCCGCGGTGGACGTCCCGCTCGACCGTGAACCCCCCGAGGTCGGGCGGCGGCGGCTCGCCGAGCGTGAACAGGAAGTCGCTCGGGTCCTTCACCGTCCAGAGGACGATCGCCTGCATCTCGACCAGGTTCGTGTCGCCGGTCAGCCACTGGACCTCGTCCGCCGACGGGAGGAGGTTGTTGGCGCGGTCGAGCAGACGGAAGCCGACGGAAGTCTGCATGACCCGGCTCGTCGCGACCCGCTCGAGCGTCTCGACCGGCCACGGGAGGGTGAACTGCAGGCCCGGGCCGACCGTCCGCGCGACCCCGCCGAACCGGAGGACGACGGCGCGCTCGTCCTGGTCGACGACCCAGAAGAGCGAGCTCTTCGCCGCGGTCCGGGGGATCCACGGCACGAGCCGGCCGAGCCCGGGGACCTCGCCGCGCCACGGCGTGAGGAGACCGACGCCGACCCAGAGCGCGACCGCGGCGCCGGCCGCGACGATCACGCGCCAGGTCCAGCGGACGTGCGGCGCGGTCACGGCGACTCCCCGCCGTCGCCCGCGTCCGCCCGCCACGCGTCCCCCTCGAGGACGTCGAGGAGCTCGTGGTCGGACGGGAGGATCAGGACCGACTCGTCGTTCAGCGCCTCCTCGACGATCGACAGCCGGCGGATCATCTCGAACAGCGCCGGATCCTTCGCGTACGCCTCGACCTCGATGCGCGTCGCCTCCGCTTCCGCCTCGCCGCGGATCTCCTTCGCCCTCCGCTCGGCCTCGGCGATCAGGCGCGCCTCCTCGCGGTCCGCCTCCGCCTTGACCCGCTCGAACTGCTCGACGCCCTCCTGACGGATCGTGGCGGAGATCTTCTCGCGCTCCTGCTCCATCCGGGCGAAGACGGCGTCCTTGTTCTGCTGGGGGAAGTTCAGCCGCTTGATCCGGATCGCGACGACCTCGACGCCGAAGTCGTTCCGGACCCGCGGCGCGGCGCGCTCGGTGATCGCGGCCACGACGTCGGTGAGCGTCTGCGGCTGCGGCTGGTGCGACACGAGGGACGTGAACGGGACCGACGAGAGGACCTGTCCGACGGTCGAGCGGAGGACGTCGGTCAGCCGCAGCTCGGCGCCGGCCCGGCTGTTGACGGAGACCCAGTACTTCACCGGGTCGGCCACCCGCCAGGCGAGGAAGGTGTCGACGACGACGTTCTTCTTGTCCGCGGTGAGGTACTCGCTCGGGTCGGGGTCGAGGACGTTCAGCCGACGGTCGATCTCGATCACGTCGTCGACCGGGTACGGCCACTTGAAGTAGAGCCCCGGGTCGCGGACGGTGTGCCGCGGGTCGCCGAAGCGGGCGACGATCGCGGTCGTCCCCTCCCGCACCTGGAAGGTCGACAGGGAGAGCACGAACGCCGCCGCGGCGAGCAGGACGAGCAGCAGGAAGCCTCGGTTCATCGTTCGGTCGGCCTCTCGGTCATTCCTCTTCCTCCGCCCGCCGCGGCACGCCGGGCCGGCCCGAGGTCGGGATCACCCGGATCTCCGGCGAGAGCGGCAGGACCAGCCGGACGTCCCGGAACGCCTCCGCCATCGACCGCATCCGGAGCAGGAACTCGGTCGGTCCGGGCGACTCGCGGTGCGCTCCGCGGAGCGACACGACCGCCGCGACGTCCCCGCGCGCGCGCTCGGTGGTCTGGAACGCGTCGGCGAGCGCCTTCTGCTCGAGCGCGAACGCCCGCGCCCGCGCGCCGGTGACGCGGCGGACGCGATCCGCCTCGGCCCGCAGGATCTCCCGCTCCTTGTACTCGAGCTGGCTGGCGACGTCGCGGTACGCCCAGTGCGTCTGCGACGGCGAGTGGATGTCGATCAGGTTCACCTTCGTCACCCGGACCCCGGCGTCGACCCGGTCGAGGTCGTCCTGCAGGATGCCGAGCGTCTCGTCCTCGAGCTCGCTCCGGTCCTCGATCAGGAGCGGGTCGGACGAGCGGTGCGCGGTCATCCGGCGGATCGAGGACTCGGTGAACGCCCGCACGAGCGTCTCCGGATCGTCGACGGCGTACCGGTAGCGGTACGCGTCGCGGACGACGAAGTGGACGGTGTAGTTGATGCTCAGGAGGTTCTCGTTGCCGGTCAGGACCTCGGCCTCGGCGGCGACGTTCCGCTCGTCGAGCCCGGGCGCGACCCGCTCCGACCGGAAGCCGAGCTCGACGCCGCGGACCTCCTCGTCCCGCACGACGTCGACCGACTCGACCGGCCACGGCAGGTGGACCACGAGCCGCGGCGCGTCGATCGTCTCGACCACCCCGCCGAACCGGGTCCGGAACCCGACCTCTCCGCTCCGCACCACCGTCAGCGAGGTCGACGCCCACAGGAGGACGAGGAGCGCCGCGAGCAGGCCCTTCGACGGCCCCGACGTCGGGTCGACGCCGAGCGGGGCGCTCCAGACCCGCAGCCACGCCCCGAACCGCGCGAGGAGGCGGTCCTTGACCGTGTACCAGAGGAGGAGCGCGGCGAGCGCGGCGCCGGCCGCGACCTTCACCGCGCCGAAGAACGTCGTCTCCTCCTCGGCGCCGCTCCCCGACAACGGCTGGAGGTCGAGGACCCCGTAGAGCGCCGACACGAGGTAGCCGATGACCACGGCGGAGACGGCGATCCCGGAGAGGTAGATCGCGAAGACCCGCCCGCCGAGGAAGTTCCGCACGACCATCCAGGAGGTGACGCTCGTCGCGGGCCCGGCGAGCAGGAACACGATCGCGGCCCCCGGGTCGAGCCCCTTGGCGATCAGCGCCGCCGCGACCGGCGTCGACGCGGTGGCGCAGACGTAGGTCGGAACCGCGACGAGGAGCATGGCGATCATCTGCGCCCAGATCGGCAGCCCCGCCTGTCGGAACAGGTCGTCGGGGACCAGGAGCGTGATCAGGCCGGACACGAGGAAGCCGAGGATGAACCAGGGGGTGAGGTCGGCCATCAGCGGACCGAACGCGTACCGGACGGCGCCGCGCACGACGCCCCCCTCCCGGACCACCGTCTCGTCGTCGTGCACGTGATGGTGCTCGAGGTCGCCGCCCTCGTGCGCGCAGCACGCCTCCGCCTCGGCCGCGTCCGCGGCGGGCGCGGACGGGTCGTCCTTCGGCGCGAGGAGGTTCACCAGGGACCCGCAGCCGAGCGCGGTGAGGAGCGCCGCGAACGGCCGCGCGACGGTCATGATCGGGTCCATCAGCGCCCAGGTGACGCCGATCGAGTCGACCCCGGTCTCCGGCGTCGAGATCAGGAACGACGTCGTCGCCCCCTTGCTGGCGCCGCTGCGGCGGAGGGCGATCGCCGTCGGGATCACCGAGCACGAGCAGAGCGGGATCGGCACCCCGCACGCCGAGGCGATGAAGACCGAGCGGAAGTCGTCCTTCCCGAGGTGACGGAACACCTTCTCCTCGGGGACCAGACGCTTGATGAACCCCGCGATCAGGAAGCCGGCCAGCAGGTACGGCCCCGACTCGACGAGGATGAACCAGATCGCCTCGAGCCAGTCGGCGAGGAACGCGATCATGCCCCCGCTCCGTGGAACAGGGCCATCAGCCCGATGCCGCCCGCGAGCAGGCCGATCTTCGCGAAGCCGTCCTCGCGGTGGTGGAACACCTCCGGCAGGAGCTCGCAGAGGCAGACGTACAGGAACGTCCCGGCCGCGAGCGCGGTGACGATCGCCTCGGCGTGCGGGCCGAGCCGCTCGGCGAGCGCCGCGCCGAGCAGCATCCCGGCCGGCGTGACGAACGCGAACAGGACCATCAGCGTGACGATCCGCCGCCGCGAGAACTCGGCCAGCAGGAAGACGGTCGTCAGCGAGAACGCCTCGAACCCCTTGTGGGCGAGGAGCGCGACGAGGAACGGCACCTCCAGCGACGCGTTCGCCCCGGTGACCAGGGGGAAGCTCATGCCGGCGGTGAACGCGTGGATCGAGAGCCCGGTCAGGGCCGCGTACCCGACCGCGCGGTGGCGGTGGAGGTCGTCGTGGTCGTGGGTCCGGAAGACGAGCGCCTCGATGAAGTAGACCGCGAGCACGCCGATCAGGACGCAGATCCAGACCAGCGAGTGGCCGTGCGCGTGGCCGTGCCCTCCGGCGGCGTCCGTCGCCGGGTGGGCGCCCACCTCGAAGGCGGAGAGGGCCGGGAGGAGGTGGAGGAAGACCGCCCCGAGGAAGATCCCCGTCGAGAGCGCGAGCGCGGCGTGGAGCAGCCGGTCGCTCCACTTCACCAGCAACGGCAGCAGCCCGCCGGCCAGCGCGACGAAGAGGATGGCGAGGCTCTCGGTCATCGGGCGAGGTACGGTCCGCGCGGGGAAACCGTTGAGCCTACGAGACGCCGATTCGAATGTCACGGCAAGCCGTCGCGGGGCGTTGACAGCCGATCGCGGGCCGCGCATCCTCGATCCGCCGCCTCCTCCGAGACCCGCCATGCGCCCGGCCCTCCCCCTGCTCCTCCTCGTCGCGTCGGCGGCGGTCGCGACGACCGCCCGGGGCGACCGGGTCGTCCTGAAGAGCGGCAAGACGATCTCCGACGTCGTCGTCTCCCGGCACGACGACCGGGTCGTCGTGATCAACCCCTGGAACTCGCGACTCCCGGGGATGACCTGGGAGATCCCCGACAAGAACCGGATCCCCGCCTCCGAGGTCGCCGAGGTGATCGTCGAGGACCCGCCGGACGTGGAGATCCTCCGCGCGGCCGTCCGGCCGGGCGCGACGGCGGACGACCTCGCCGCGCTCGCCCGGCGGTGCCTCGACGAGAAGCGAAAGAAGGACGCCGAGTGGCTCTTCGCGCGGGCCCTCCTCCTCGATCTCGAGCACGCCGACGCCGTCGACGGGCTCGGCGGGGCGACGAAGGTCGACGTCCTCCGGAGGAAGCGCCCCGACCTCGACCCCGCGGTCGTCCGGGCCGAGCGCGCGTTCCTCGCGGCCGAGGACGACCCGCAGGCGCTCGCGGCGGCCTGGGGCGACCTGGAGAAGGCGCGGACGAAGCGGCCCCTCGAGGTGTACCTCCGGGCGCGCCGGTCGGCGAAGCTCCCGAAGGGGCGCCGCGACGAGGTGCCGCTGACGTTCGACTCGGACGCCGCGTCCGGGGCGACCTACTGCATCCTCGTCCCGGAGAGCTACGACCCGCTCGTCCCGACCGGCCTCGTCGTGGCGCTCCACGGCGGCGGCCGCGGCGGGAAGGACGAGACGCTGGTCACCGGCAGCGGCGAGTCGGCGATGAACTTCTACATGGACCAGGCGCGCGCCTGGAACTGGATCGTCGTCTGCCCGACCGCCCTGAAGGCGCCGTGGAGCGACCGGGCGAACCAGCCGCTGATCCACGCGGTCCTCGACGAGATCAAGACGCTCTACCACATCGATCTCGACCGGATCTACCTGACCGGCCACTCGATGGGCGGCTTCGGGGCCTGGCACTGGGGGCTCGAACTGCAGGAGGAGGTCTGGGCCGCGTTCGCGCCGTGCGCCGGCACCGGTCGGGCGGCGCCGCCGAAGATCCCGATCTACCTCTATCACGGCTCCGACGACCCGATCTGCCGGGTGTCGCCGGCGCGCGACGCGGCGCGGGCGATCGGCGGCGGACGGAAGGCGAAGGTCGACTTCGTCTACACCGAGCTCGACGGGGTCGGCCACGGCTTCCCGCGCGAGGTGCGGGACGACCTCTTCCGGTGGTTCGCGGGGCGCGCGAAGGGCGGCAGGAAGAAGAAGTCGCTCGAGCCGCGCAGCTCGTTCGACCCGAAGGAGAACAAGGTCGACCGGCGCGAGATCGAGGCGTTCGGCGACCCGCGGGAGCTGCCGGACGGCGACGCGGACGACAGCAGCGTGAAGGAGCTGATCGCGAAGCTCCGCGACGGCGGCGGCGCCGGCGTCGAGGCGGCGGAGAAGCTCGCCGCCCTGGACGACCGGAAGGTCGTCTCCTCGCTCGCCGCGGTCCTGAAGCACCGGTCGTCGACGGTCGACGCCCGCGTGCTCGCGACCCGCGCGCTCGGCGGCCGGGCGGGCGAGGAGTGCGTCGCCCCGCTCGAGGTCGCCGCGGGCGACGACGACTTCCGGGTGGTCGACGAGGCCGTGTCGGGGCTGCGGGCCGTCGGCGGTGACGCGGTCGTCCCCGGCCTCGAACGGGCCGGGAAGCGGCTCGCCGCGCTCTGGGACGCCTCGTTCTTCGGGCGCCAGCTCACCCACACCGAGCTCGAGGTCCGGTGCCGGAGCTTCGGCGCCTGGGCCGACGCGTTCGCCGCGGTCCACGCCGGCGGCGCCGCGACGGCGCGGGGGGCGGCCCTCCCCCTGCTCGACGGGCTCGTCGTCGGCCGCGTCTTCGACCCGAGCGAGCCGTACGTCTGTTCGGGCGACACCGACGACCGGTTCAAGGACGTCTCGAAGAAGGTCCGGGCCGCGCTGGCGGACCGGGTCTGCGCCGCGGCCGAGGCGTTCGGCGACCCGGCCGCCGCGACGATGCTCGAGCGGATCCCGGGCGCGTGGCCGAACGAGCCGCGCCTCCGCGACCGCGTCGACCGCGCGCTCGAGGCTCTGCGGTGAGGCCGACCGCGCACGAGAGAGGCGGCGCGCCCGAATCTCCCGTATCCTGACGCGCCATGGACGCCCCCGCCCCCCTCCTGCTCGCGTGCCTGCTGGCCGCGCCGCCGCCGGCGGCCGATCCGCTGCCGCCGGAGGTCGACGGCATCACGAGCGAGCGGCTGATGCGCCACGTCGAGGCGCTCGCGTCGGACGACTTCGAGGGGCGCGGCGCGGGGACCGACGGGGGACGCCTCGGCGCGTCGTACCTGATCTCGCGGTTCGAGGCGCTGAAGCTGACGCCGAAGGGGACGCGCGAGTTCCGGCAGCCGTTCCGGGCGCGCGGGAAGGAGATGGCGAACGTCGTCGCGCTGATCGAGGGGTACGACGAGGAGCGGTCGAAGGAGTTCGTGGTCGTCGGGGCCCACTTCGACCACCTCGGCCGCCGCCGCGACGACCTCTACCCCGGCGCCGACGACAACGCCTCGGGGTGCGCGGCGCTGATCGAGGTCGCGCGCGCGTTCACGCTCGGGGGCCCGCCGGCCCGTTCGATCCTGTTCGTCGGGTTCGACGGGGAGGAGGTCGGGCTGCTCGGGAGCCGCCACTTCGTCCGTCGCCCGACGGTGCCGAAGAAGGAGATCGTCGCCATGTTCAACCTCGACATGGTCGGCCGCGGCGAGCCCGGGGACGTGCGGGTCTGCGGGACCTCGACCGCGCCGCTCCTGAAGACGATCGTCGAACGCCACGCGCCGCGGGTCGGCCTGACGACGCACGACGACTACGAGCGCCAGTGGCGGAACGCCAGCGACCACGCGCCGTTCGGGGACGCGCGGATCCCGTTCCTCTACTTCGGCGTGCTCGACCACGAGGACTACCACCGGCCGACCGACGCGGCCGAGAAGGTCGTGCGGCGGAAGATCGAGCGGATCGCGCGCCTCGTCTACCTCACGGCGCGCGAGACCGCGGACGGCGCGGAGCGGCCGGAGTGGGACGCGTCCGGCGCGGGGAAGGCGAGGAAGTAGGAGTCGCGCGCGCCGCCCCGGCCCGCCGAACCGACGAACCGATGAGCGAGGACGCAGACGCCTTCCTGAGCGACCCGGGCTCCTTCCGGACCCCGTGGATCCGCTCGCCGTTCTTCGACGCGCAGCTCGAGGCGGCGGACGCCGACCCCGCGCTGAAGGAGCGGACCCGCCGCTTCCGCGACGACGGCTACGTCGTGTTCGAGCGCGCGGTCGACGACGCGCTCGTCGACGAGATCGTCGGCCTCTACCCGTGGCTCTTCGACCCGGCGACGCGGATCGATCCGGTCGAGGGACGGCCGCCGGTCCTGACCGACGACCCGCGGCGCCGTCAGGACGCGTGGGTCGTCTGCCCGCCGATCCGCGCGCTGGCGACCCGGCCGGAGCTGCTCGAGTTCCTCCGGTTCGCGTACGGGCGGCGGCCGATCCCGTTCCAGACCCTGAACTTCCAGGTCGGCACCGAGCAGGCCGCGCACTCCGACGCGATCCACTTCGACACGTTGCCGGCCGGGTTCATGTGCGGGGCGTGGGTCGCGCTCGAGGACATGACCGAGGAGAACGGGCCGCTCGTCTACTACCCGGGGAGCCACCTCCTCCCGGAGCTGCAGCTCGAGCACCTCGGCGCCTGGCCGGCCGGCGGCGCCGTGGCGAGCGGGCCCTCGTACGACCGGTACACCGCGTACGTCGAGGCGGTGGTCCGCGCGAAGGGGCTCGAGGCGCGCCGGCTGACGGTTCCGCGCGGCACGATCCTCGTCTGGGACTCGAACCTCCTCCACGGCGGCGCGCCGATCGCCGTCCCCGGACGGACCCGCATGTCGCAGGTGACGCACTACTATTTCGAGGGGTGCGTCTACTACTCGCCGATCCTCTCGTCGCGTCCGCTCGGCGAGTACCGCCTGAAGGTGATCCACGACGTCGTCACGGGCGAGCGGGTCCCGCACACGCTGAACGGCGCGCCGATCGAGGCCGTCCCGTTCCTCGAGGGGCGGGACCGACTGGTTCGGCCCGGTCGATCGCCGTCGACGCTCGACGTCTGGCGGCGACGGGCGTTCGGGCGCGCGGAACGGTTCCTCCGCAAGCGTCGCCTCGACCGGATGGCCGCCTCGGCCCGCCGCCTCGGCGGGGCCGACGCCTGAGCGCGCGCGCCGCGCCGGACGTCAGCCGCCGAGCCCCTTGCCGAGCCAGCCGCCGCCGTCGATCACGAGGCACTCGCCGGTCACGTACCCGGCCGCGTCGCTCGCCAGGTAGAGGACCGCGTCCGCCACCTCCTCGACCCGCGCGAAGCGGCGGAGGGGGATCGCGGCCTCGATCCGCCGCTTGAACTCGTCGTCCGGCCAGAGGTTCTTCTGCGCGCCGTCGGAGTGGAACGGCCCGGGCGCGACGTTGTTGACGCGGATGTTCATCGGCGCCCACTCGACGGCGAGCGTCCGGGTCATCGCGAGCACCCCCGCCTTCGCCGCCGCGCTGTGCACCACGCCGGGCATGCCGGTCCACGCGTACGTCGTCCCGATCGTGACGATCGAGCCGCCGCCCCCCTCCTTCATGATCCGGCCGGCCGACTGGCAGGTGTAGAACGCGCCGGAGAGCGCGATGTCGATCACCGCGCGCCACGCCTTCGGCTTCAGCCGCATCGAGGGGGCGACGAAGTTCCCGGCCGCGTTCGCGATCAGGACGTCGAGGCCGCCGTGCCGCTCGGCCGCGGCGCGGAACGTCTCGTCGACGCGGTCCGGCTCGCGCACGTCGAGCGGCACCGAGTCGACGACGCCGCCGAGCTCCTTCCCCGCGGCGAGGATCTCCTCGTGGTGTTCGACCGACCGGCTGGCGACGACGACCGCCTTCGCGCCGTGGCGGAGGAGGCGCTTCGAGACCTCCAGTCCGAGGCCGGTCCCTCCTCCCGTGACCAGGCAGACCTTTCCTTCGAACGCGTCGTCTCGCATCAGCATCGGGCCCTCCGAGCGGCGGCGCGGCCGCGTTGCGACCCGCCTCGTCGTCGTCTATCCTGAGCCCCCGACCCGCGACGGGCGATTAGCTCAATGGTCAGAGCACTACCTTTACACGGTGGAGGTTGATGGTTCGAATCCATCATCGCCCATCACTCGCGGCTCCTCCATCGGCCCCCCGGCTCGATGACCTCCGCGGCCCCACCGCGACCGTCGCCCGGAACCCGCGATCCATGCTCCGACCTCCTCTCGTCGTCTCGCTCTCGCTCCTCCTCTCGTTCCTCCTCGCCGCCTGCGAACGCGACGCGGCCGAGCGCGAGGTCCCGGTCCGGCCGCCGGTCGTCCTCGACGAGGAGACGATGACGCGCCTCCTCGCGGCGATGCGCGAGCTGCAGGACCTCTCCCGTTCGCACCCGATGGCGCAGGCGAGCGAACGCGGCGTGATGCCGGTCGGCCCGCTGATGGTGACGTTCCTCGGCGACCGGGCCGAGGCGGTCATAAAACGCCACGGGTTCTCCAACGCGACCGAGTTCGAGGGGAAGCTCGGCTACGTGCAGGCCGCCCTCCAGCAGCTCCAGTTCGAGGGGCGCCACGGCTTCGACGGCGACATGCAGCTCTATCGGCTGCGCGGGAAGAGGACCGACCTCGAGGCCCGCCGGAAGGAGATCGAGCAGGACGCCGAGCTGTCGGACGACACGCGCCGTCTCATGCTCGCCGAGGTCCGCCTGCAGCTCGAGGACGTCGAGGAGCGGATCGAGGACGTCAACGCGTTCGCGGCGACGATGGAGCGGCAGTTCGAGACCCTCCCCGACGAGAACCTCGAGTCGGTCCGGAGGCACCTCGACGAGATCCTCGCGCTGATCGCGCCGGAGGGGACGCTCCTCTCCGCGCCCCCGGGCACGGGCACGCCGGCCGGCGCGTCGGACGGCTGAGCCCGCCGCTCACTCCTCGGCGACGACGTCGAGGAACGCGCGCGCGAGATCGGACGGCGGACGTCCCTGCCGCAGGATGACGTGGAAGCGCCGGCGGATCGAGACGCCGCGCAGCCGCACGCGGGCGACGGCTTCCCCCTTCAGATCGTCGCGCACCGCGAGCTCGGAGAGGAACGCGAGGCCGACGCCGGCGCGCACCGCTTCCCGGGCCGACACGTTCGAGTCGACGACCAGGACGGGGACCAGCCCCTGCGCGACGTCCTCGGGGAGGGCTCCCTCCGCGGCGTCCCGCGAGCCCGAGCCGCCGGCGCGGACGACGAACCGCTCGCCGATCAGCCGCGGCGCGGCGACGGTGCGTCCGGCGAGCGGGTGCCCCGGCGGCGCGACCAGAACGAGACGATCCTCGCCGGCCGGGGTCGCGTCGACGACGGCGCGATCGGGTTCGCTGCCGACGACGCCGATCTCGCAGCCGCCGTCGCGGACCCGACGGGCCACCGACCGGGAGTCCCCGATCGAGAGCGTGACCCGCACCGCCGGATGGCGTTCGCAGAGCGCCGCGACGAACCTCGGCACGATGTACGAGCCGGGGATGCTGCTGGCGGCGACGGCGAGGTCGCCGTGCAGCTCCCCCTCCTCCCCCATCACCGCGGCGATCGCCCGGTCGCGCTCCTCGACGAGGCGCCGCGCCGGGACGTAGAGGCGGTCGCCGGCGGCGGTGACGCGGATGCCGCGTCCCTCGCGCTGGAACAGCCGGGCCCCGAGTTCCTCCTCCAGGGAGCGGACGTGCGCGCTGACGGTCGGCTGGGAGAGTCCGAGCGCGGCGGCGGCCCGCGAGAAGGAGCCGAGCTCGTGGATCCGGACGAACACCTCGAGCTGCCTCAGGTTGACGTCGGGGCGGCGCTCGCTCATGTCCCGAGGGTACCAGGGGAGGGGCCGGGACGGCTCAAGCCGCGTCCCCCAACGGGCCCAAACATAGCGCTTAGCAGCAA
>JBICIB010000208.1:0-8743 GCA_043101415.1 Planctomycetota bacterium JB042
TCGATCGCGACACCGGCGATCCGGCCGGCGGCGAGGTGGTGCGGGACGGCGACGGCGAGCCGATCGGGCTGTTCCGCGAGACGGCGATGGGGCTGCTCCGGCCGGCGTTCGAGCGGGCGGTCCCGGTCTCGATGCGGCGCCAGGCGGAGCTCGCGGCGCGCGAGTGCGTGGCGAAGGGGGTGACGACGTTCCAGGACGCCGGGTCGTCGTTCGAGGCGCTCGACCTGTTCCGGACGATGGTCGACGAGGGGGCGCTGCCGCTCCGCCTCTGGGTGATGATCCGCGAGCCGAACGACGCCCTCGCGGCGCGGATGGACGACTACCGCTGGATCGACCACGGCGACCACCGGCTGACCGTCCGGGCGGTGAAGCGGATGATCGACGGGGCGCTCGGCCCGCACGGCGCCTGGTTGCTCGAGCCGTACGCCGACCTCCCGGAGAGCCGCGGCCTGAACACGGCGAGCGTCGAGGAGATCGAGGAGACGGCGGCGCTCTGCGCGGCGCGCGGCTTCCAGCTCTGCATCCACGCCATCGGCGACCGGGCGAACCGCGAGGTGCTCGACCTGTACCAGCGGACGTTCGAGCGGTTCCCGGGCGACGACCGGCGGTGGCGGATCGAGCACGCGCAGCACCTCCATCCGGACGACGTCCCGCGGTTCGGACGGCTCGGCGTGATCGCCTCGATGCAGGCGGTCCACTGCACGTCCGACGCGGTCTTCGTGCCGGCGCGGCTCGGGGAGGAGCGGGCGCGCGAGGGGGCGTACGTCTGGCGCTCGCTGCTCGACACCGGCGCGGTGATCTGCAACGGGACCGACGCGCCGGTCGAGGACGTCGACCCGCTGAAGAGCTACGCGGCGACGGTCACGCGGCGGTTGCCGGACGGGAGCGTCTTCCACCCGGAACAGAGGCTGACGCGGATGGAGGCGCTCCGGACGTACACGATCGACGGGGCGTGGGCGGCGTTCCAGGAGCACGACCGCGGCTCGCTCACGGTCGGCAAGCTCGCCGACGTCGTCGTCCTCTCGACCGACATCCTCACGTGCGACGAGGCGGGGCTCGACGAGGCCGAGGTCCTGATGACGTTCGTCGGCGGGCGGCTGGAGTTCGCGCGGGCTCCTAGGCGCGCTGCGCCGCCTCCCGGCTCCGGAGGTCGCTGAGCGCGCGGCCGAGTTCCCGCGGGGTGAACGGCTTCTGAAGGAACGCCGTTCCGGGACGCCGCAGGAACCGCGCGTCGATCGCCCCGTGCGAGTAGCCCGAGACGAACAGCACCTTCAGGTCCGGATCGCGCAGCCGCATCCGGACCGCGAGCTCGCGCCCGCCGAGCTCCGGCATGACCACGTCGGTGACGAGGATGTCCGGCGCGGGGGCGCCGTTCTCGATCGCCTCGATCGCCTCGCGCCCGTTCCGGGCGACCTCGACGTCGACCCCGAGTCGTTCGAGCGCCCGGGTCAGGAGCTGGCGGACCTGCGCGTCGTCCTCGACGAGGAGGACCCGTTCGCGCGCCGAACCGGAGCTCGAGGAATCCGAGGAGTCCGTCGGCGTGGAGAGGAGGAGCTGCGCGCGGAGCGACTCGACGGCGCTCAGGATCGCACGGGCCGATTCGCGCCCGTCGCAGCCGTCCGCCGCGTCGCGCCGGATCCGCCTCGCGTGCGACTCGATGGAGTCGAGCAGGGCTCCGATCTCGGCGTCGCACCGGGGGGATCCTTCGGAAGACGAAACCATGGGGGGGATTCCGTTCGGAAATGTCGATCGAGCAGATCAGCCGAGCTTATCGTTCCGAATCCACGCGTGTGGGCGGCCGAACCGGAGGCCTTCGCCTCTTCGGCCGTCGCTGTTTCGGGCCGGAAACCCGGCCGGCCCTCGAGTCGGCGTCCGACCGGCGAGGAGACCGGCCGAAGGACCGCCCGACCGGCCCCTCGACTTTGGCCGGCCCGCGGTTCGACCGGGCGTCACCCGTCCCGGAGGAGCCGCCGGGCGTCCGCGACCCTCTCGCCGTCCGGGGAGCGGAGGAGCATCTCGGCCACCGCGCCCTCGGCCGCCGCCCGGTCGTCGAGCCGGGCGAACGCCCGGGCCCGCTCGAAGAGGATCCGGCCGAGGAGGTGGCGGGCGGGGGGCGCCTCGTCGCCGATCAGGGCGCGCGCGGCGTCGCTCCCGTCCGGCAGGAGGTGGAAGAAGTGCTCGATCGGCTTCAGCGCTTCCTCCGGCCGGCCGAGCTCGTTCAGCGCGTACGCCCCGAGCCAGAGGGCCTCCGGGTGGAGCGTCCGGTCGTCCTGCGCGACCACCCGCTGGGCGCCTTCGATCGCCTCCGGCCACTCGCCCCGCCGCGCGGCCTCCCAACCGTCGAGGAGCGGAGCGGTCGCGTCGGTTCGCCGACCCCGGAGGGCGGTCCGGGCGTCGTCGCGCGCGGCCGCCACGAACTCCTCCCAGGTCCGGGCCACGAGGACCTCGATCGTGGCGCGGGCGTCCTCGCCCCGCGCGAGCGCCGCCGCCAGGAGGTCCGGGGCGTCCGCCCCGCCGAGGCGGATCAACGTGCCGATCGCCCGCCGCGCCTCGAACCGGCGCCAGGGAGTCCAGGGGCCGACGTCGAGCCCCGGCACGAGCCGGTCGGCGGAGAGGTGCCACCCGTAGGTCGGGGGGGCCGGGCGTCCGCCCTCGTCGGCCGCTCCGTCCTCGGTCACCCACTGCCCGAGACCGTCGAGGAGCCACTCGGGCGGCGGGGCGCCGTCCCCGATCCGGAGGCGGATCGTCGCCTCGGCGACCGCGCGCGCCGCCTCCCGGAACGGGTCGACGGTCTCGGCGAAGAACGGTTCGGCGAACAGTCGGACCCGATCGATCGCCTCGGGGTCGAGAGAGAACGGTCGGACCGTCAGTCCGAGGACCGGCGGAGCGTCCGGCGCGCCCTCGGGCGCGGCGTCGACGATCTCGAGCACGAGGGTCGAGGCCGACTCCTCCAAGGACGGGAGCCGTCGGCGGAGCGCCTCCAGCGCGTCGATCGGGGCGAGCGAGAGTTCGACCGTCAGCGGAGCGAACCCTCCGGGCCCGGTGCATTTGCCCGAGTACGCCGCGACGGCGGTCGACTCGGCGGCGAACGTCGTCCCGGCGAGGAGGAGAGCGGCGAACGACACGGGCGGGAAGAGGAGGGGCGGACGACGTCGGCGCATGATCGGTCCCGAACGGGGCGCGAGGGGGGCGGGTTCGCGGGCCTCCAGCGTAGCAGCCCGTCGCGGGGGGCGTCGGAACCCGCGGCGAGCCCGTCGCGTCCGATCGCGGCGCGGTCCCGGCGGACCGTGGCCGGTTCGCACTTCCGGCCCGGACTCCTAGACTTTCCGCATGGCCCGTGACGCGACCGAACCGCCCGACGCTCCCGACGCCCCTGACGCGCCCGACGCTCCCGACGCTCCCGACGCGCCCGACGGAGGGGATCCGGCCGACCGCCCCGAGCCGGAGGACGACTCCTCCGAGCCGAAGCTCGCGATCGTCGAGGCGGGGGACGCGCCTCCGCAGAACCTGTTCCTGATCCCTCACGAGAGCGTCGTCGTCTTCCCGGACCTCGTGGCGCCGATCTCGCTGAGCGCGGCGCTGGCCAAGAAGACGATCGAGCAGGCCGAGTCGCAGTCGACCTTCGTCGGCTGCATCCTCGGCAAGGAGTCGCTCGAGGACGAGGCGGGCGTCGAGCGGGACGACCTCCACGACGTCGGCTGCGCCGCGCGGATCGTCCGCACGCTCCGGATGCCCGACGACTCGGTGTCGGTCGTGGTCCGCGGGATGAAGCGGTTCCGGATCGAGAAGCTCCTCCGGAAGCGCCCGGTCCTGATCGCCAAGGTCGTCTACGAGGACGAGGACGACTCGTCGCCGAAGGAGTCCGAGGCGATGATGCGCGTGCTGCGCGGGATCATCCGGAAGCTCCTGTCGACGGACGCGTCGATCCCCGACGAGTTCAAGGTCGCGGCGGCGAACGTCGAGACGCCGAAGGCGATGGCCGACTTCGCGGCGAGCTACTTCGTCCGGGAGGCGGAGGAGCGGCAGCGCCTGCTGGCGACGTTCGACGTCCACCGGCGGCTCGAGCACCTGATCACGATCCTGACGCGCGAGGTCGAGCTGCTCGAGCTCGGCCAGCGCATCCAGGACCGGATCCGGAAGCGGCTGGAGGAGCAGCAGCGCGACTTCTTCCTCCGCGAGCCGCTGAAGGAGATCCGGAAGGAGCTCGGCGAGGCGAAGGACGAGAAGGCGGTGGCGCTGGAGCGGCTCGAGGAGCGGCTCGCCGAGGCGGACCTCCCCGAGGAGGCGCGCGAGCGGGCGCACGACGAGCTCGAACGACTGTCGATCCTCCCGCTCGAGTCGCCCGAGGCCGCGGTCATCCGGAACTACCTCGACTGGATCGCCTCGCTCCCGTGGTCGAGCTCGACCGCCGACCGGAGCGATCTCGACGCGGCGGAGAAGATCCTGCGCGACAGCCACTTCGGGCTCGACGAGGTGAAGGAGCGGATCCTCGAGTTCCTCGCCGTCCGGAAGCTGAAGCCGGACCACCGCGGTCCGATCCTCTGCTTCGCGGGGCCGCCGGGGGTCGGGAAGACGTCGCTCGGGCGGGCGATCGCGGAATCGTTGGGAAGGAAATTCGTCCGGATCAGTCTCGGAGGGATACGCGACGAGGCCGAGATCCGCGGCCACCGGCGGACGTACGTCGGGGCGCTGCCGGGACGGATCCTCCAGGGTCTGAAGACGGCGGGATCGAACAACCCGGTGTTCATGCTCGACGAACTCGACAAGCTCGGGGCGGACTTCCGCGGCGACCCGTCGGCGGCGCTCCTGGAGGCGCTCGATCCGGAGCAGAACGACCGGTTCTCCGACCACTTCCTCGAGCTGCCGTTCGACCTGTCGCGGGTGCTGTTCGTCGCGACCGCGAACAACCTCTCGACCGTCCCTCCGGCGCTGCTCGACCGCCTCGAGGTGATCGAGATCCCCGGCTACACGACCAACGAGAAGATCGGCATCGCGAACCGCTACCTGCTGCCGCGCCAGGTCGAACGCCACGGCCTGAAGCCGCGTTCGGTCACGATCACCCGCCCGGCGATGCGCGAGCTGCTCCACGGCTGGACGCGCGAGGCCGGCGTGCGGCGGCTCGAGCAGCAGCTCGCCCGGATCTGCCGCAAGATCGCGACGAGGACCGCGCGGGGGCGGGCCCGCAAGGAGAAGATCGATCCGGAGCGCCTGGAGAAGCTCCTGGGCGCGCCGCCGTTCCTCGAGTCGAGGGTCGTCCGGACCGACCGTCCCGGCGTCGTGGTCGGGCTGTCGTGGACGCCGGTCGGGGGAGAGGCGCTGTCGGTCGAGGCGACGATGACGCCCGGGCACGGGCAGCTGACGATCACCGGGATGCTCGGGGACGTCATGCTCGAGTCGGCGCGGATCGCCCTCTCGCACGTCCGCGCGAACGCGTCGGCGTACGGGTTCGAGGCGCCCGACCTGAAGAAGCACGACCTGCACGTCCACGTCCCGGCCGGCGCGGTGCCGAAGGACGGCCCGTCCGCCGGGATCACGATCGCCACGGCGCTCGTCTCCCTGTTCCGGGAGAGTAGGATCCGGGCGCGGCTCGCGATGACCGGCGAGCTGACGCTGACCGGCCGTGTCCTCCCCGTCGGCGGCCTCCGCAACAAGGTGCTCGCCGCGCGGCGCGCCGGGATGAAGCAGGTGTTGGTCCCGGCGGCGAACCGTTCCGAGATCGACGAGCTGACCGACGAGGCCCGCAAGGGGCTCGAGTTCCACTTCGTCGAGGACTTCGAGCAGGTCGTCGAGCTCGCGTTCCCCCACCGGAGTCGAAGTTGATGCGCATCCCCGTTCGCCTGGCCCTCGGCGGGCTCCTCCTGTGCGGCTGCTACTCCGCGCGACCGCTCGACGTGGTCGACGAGTCGCCGCCCGAGCGCCCCGTCTCGTACGCCAGCGAGAAGGAGCGGATGATCCAGGAGATGGAGCGCCGGATGAACGAGCTCGTCGGCGAGACGCAGGAGGAGCTCGGCGCGATCCGGGACGGCCTCAAGGCGTCGCTCGACTCGCTCCTGCCGCCGACGAAGCTCCGGGCGGTCGAGCGCACGTTCCGCGGCTACGCCGCCGCCGATCAGGAGCGGTTCGACGCGGAGATCGGTCGCCTGGTCGATCTCGCCGTCGCGGCGACCGAGACGATCGTCGGCCGGGACAAGCGGTCCGACCGCGACGAGATCGTCGGCACGGTCAGCCAGGACGCCTTCCGGATCGCGGCGGAGATCGGGGGCGACGGAGAGGGGGCCGGCTACGGGTTCGTCTCGGGGGTGCAGGAGGTCGACGAGATGGCGAAGGTCACCGTCGAGCTGCTCCAGGGGTACGCCGATGTCGAGGGGCTGCGCGACATGGGGGAGATCCGGCGCGGCGAGATGCTCGAGCTGAACCAGGTGTTCCGGCACGACGTGACCGCGGCCGAGCTGGAGGGGCACGCCGACCAGGCGCGGAGCGCTCTCCTTCCGTCGGAGGAGGGGCGCTCGGCCCGGGTCGGCCGATTGCTCCTGTTCCAGTCCGATGTCCTCGACAGCCTCCGGATGCACCGGCAGGAGAACGTGGTCGCCGTGATCGCGTTCCAGAACGATCGGGTGCCGATCGATCACGATCTCGGGCTGATCCAGGCGCGTCGCCACCGCATCGTGCGGGGGGGCATGGTGGTCCTCGACTCGCCGTGGGTGCTCGACCCGCAGACGCCGAGCCGAGACGGTCGGCCGGCGATGCGCGAGGATCTCGTCGACCCCCGGTTCATCGCCACGCAGGCGTTCGTCCCGGCGCTGAACGTCGACCACACCGACTACGCCCGCCTGCGCGACTTCACGGTGATCTACGACTACAAGACCGGCGTGCTCGACCGGCGGACCGGCGAGGTGCTCGGCGCCGCGTCGTGGCAGCTCCGCTGGATCGTGTCGATGGCCGGCGGGGCGGCGATGCTCGACGCCACGAGCGCTTCGTTCGATGCGGAGGGCGCGATCCTCCTCGACCTGCTGCGGCGCGGACCCGCGGCGATGGAGCGGCACGGAGAGCGACAGCCGACGCCGAGCGACAAGTTCGGCGAGTACCGCGACGCGGGTTTCGTCGCCGTGGCGCCGCCCGCGCGACCGCTCCCCGGCGGGGGCGAGGCGCCGATCGTGGAGATCCTCGGGAACGACGAGTACCGGATCCCGGCGCACGGGCGACGGTACCTCCTCGCGCACCGGCTCGACCTGCTCGCGGACGATCTCCGGTTCTTCCACTACCGCGACGGAGCGCGCGACCGGTTCGTGCTCAGCCTGACCGACATCGAGGACGGGTCCGCGGTGGAGGATCTCGGCTTCCGGCGCGGGGACGACCTGCTGTCGGTGAACGGGCAGGACGTCGAGACGTTCACGGACCTCTGGCAGGTGCTGGCGGAGAACCCGCGCGAGTCGGTCTACGAGGTCCGGTTGAACCGCCGCGGCGCGCAGCGTCGACTGATCTACCGGGTCGAGGGGGCGCCGGCGGACGGGGTCTCCGAGGAGTCGTTCGACGAGAACCCGACCGACGAGATGATGGAGCGTCTGACGCGGCTCTTCGAGCAGGGAGTCGAGTGAGCTCCGAGCTGCGGATCGACCCGCTGACGGGCCATCGCGTGCTCGTCTCCGCCGGCCGGGCGCAGCGGCCGAACGAGTTCCGCCACTGGAAGCCGACGCCGGCGCCCGCCTCGTCGTGCCCGTTCTGCTGGGGGAACGAGCGGGAGACGCCGCCCGAGCTGTACGCGGAGCGGCCGGACGGTTCGGCGCCGAACGGCCCCGGGTGGCGGCTGCGCGTCGTCCCGAACCGGTTCCCCGCGCTCGCGGCCGACGCCGCGCTCCGGACGCCGCCGCCTCCCGAGCACGAGGCGTGGCCGGGCGTCGGGCACCACGAGGTGGTGCTGGAGACCGAGCGGCACGACGCGTCGCTGGCGGACCTCGCCCCGGAGCGGCTCGTGGCGGTGTTGCGGGTCTACCGCGACCGGGTGCGGGAGCTGGCGACGCGGGAGGGGGTGAGGCACGTCGTGGTGTTCCGGAACGGCGGGCCGCGTTCGGGCGCGTCGCTGACGCACCCTCACACGCAGATCGCCGCGGCGGAGAGCGTGCCGCCGGAGGTCGCGGAGGAGTTGGCGCGGCTGGTGCGGCACCGCGACGGGACGGGGCGGTGTCTGCAGTGCGATCTGGTGCTCGCGGAGGTGGAGGACGGGACGCGGGTGCTGGCGCGAGGCGACGGGTTCGTGGCGTACCTGCCGTACGCGGGGAGGTTCCCGGCGCAGGTGCGCGTGACGCCGGAGACGCATCCGGGGGCGTTCGTGGATCTGTGGGAACGGGAGCTCGAGGGGCTGGGCGCGCGGCTGGGGGAGGTGCTGAAGAGGTTGCGGGAGGGGTTCGACGACCCGTCGTTCAACGTCGTGCTGCATGGCGCCGTGGTCCCGCCGCCGGAGGGGGGGCATCATTGGCGCGTCGACGTTCTGCCGCGGCTGGCTCAGGTCGGGGGGTTCGAGCTGGCGACGGGGGTGTTCATCAACGGGGTGCCGCCGGAGGAGGCGGCGCGGCGGCTGCGGGGGTGACGGGGGGCTCGCGGTCGGGGGCGGGTCGGAGTCGGGGTGGTTTCCGGGCGGGGGAGCTCCGGTTCGGGGTCTGGCCAGGCCGATTGGGGCGCCCACCCCGGCCCGTCCGTCGCCGTCACAATCGCTCACTCCGAAGGACTTGCACGTGGCGCTGGTGAC
>JBICIB010000209.1:0-18134 GCA_043101415.1 Planctomycetota bacterium JB042
GCCGCGAGCTCACGAGCCCGGGGCCGAACAGGAGGCCGACCAGGGAGGCCGGGACCAGGAACGGCTCGATCAGCAGCAGGAGGAGCGCCAGCGGGAGCACCAGCCCGAGCCCGACCAGCATCGCGATCGCCGCCAGCTCGTCGTCGTCGAGACCGCCCGGCCACCCCGCCTCGGCGTACCGCTCGGCCAGGGACTCGCGCACGCTCTCCAGCGGCAGCATCCGGCAGACGCCGACCGCGACCGGGAGCAGCGAGAGGAAGACCGAGTACGACGACGAGTCCTGCCGCGCCTTCTCGCGCCGGATCCGGCGCTGCGCGTCGCCGATCACCGCCGCCACCGGCTCGCGGGTCGACTTCAGGAGCTGACCGATCGCGAAGATCATCAACCCGACCGCGACCCCGAAGATGACCGAGGCCAGGATCAGGATCGGCAGATCTGCGGCGTCAGATGTCGGCATGAACGATCTTCCAGGCCCAGAGGGTTCCCATCAGGTCGAGGATCAGCGCCACGCCGAGCAGCACGTTCCCCATCGGCTTGGTGAACAGCATCCCGACCGCCGGCGCGTCGATCAGCGCGATGATGCCGAGCATGATGAACGGCGCGAAGAACATCGTGATGATGCTCTGCCGTCCCTCGGCCGTCGCGACGTACACCTCCCGGCGCATCCGATCGATCTCGACCAGCGAGTTCGCGAGCCGCTCGAGCGTCACCACGACGTTGCCGCCCATCCGCTGGTTGATGACGAGCGCCGAGGCGAGGAGGTTGAAGTCCTGCAGGCGGAGCCGCCGGCGCGCCTCCTCGATCGTCGACTCGAAGTCGGCGCCCATGTTCCAGTAGTTGGCGATGATCTGGTACTCGGTCGCGATCGGCTGCGGCTCGCGCTCGCCGAGCCGCTTGATCGCGTCGATGAGCGACATGCCGGACGCGACGCTCGAGGAGAGCTTCGTCACCGACCCGGGGAGCTGCTGATGGATCTCCTTCCGCCGCTTCTCCCACTTCATGTTGATCACGATCTTCGGGAGGACGGCGAGCACGATCCACACGATCAGCGCCATCACCTTGCTCGGGAAGACCCAGAGCAGGAGGAGCAGCAGCGAGATCGACGCCACGTAGTACATCAGCACGTACCGGCGGCCGTCGAACGGGTCCGGCGTGAACCGCCAGACCATGTGCTCGAGCCAGGCGACGTCCCGCTCGAACCGGTCGAGCAGGTCGCGGCGGAGCGCGAACACGATCAGCGCGATCGAGAACCCGATGAGAGCGGCGAGTCCGAGGGCCTGGAGCATCACTTCGTCCCGAACCAGCGGTCGAGTTCGATCAGCTCGAGGTCCACGAGATCCCCCATGAACCCCGGCATGTAACCGGTCGGACGCAGCATCGCACCGGGATCGAGGGTCGGCAGGGCCATGACGTCCCGCATCTCGATCTCGCCGGTGTGCGGGTGGATTCCGAGCACCTCGGTGACCTGCTCGGTCAGGCGTCTTCCGCCCTTCAGGCGCCGGATGTAGACGATCACGTCGACGGCCTGCGAGATCTGGCGCCGGATCGCGGCGACCGGGATCTCGACCGCCTGCAGGCACATCGTCTCGATGCGGGAGACGGTGTCGAACGAGCTGTTCGAGTGGATCGTGGTCATCGAACCGTCGTGACCCGTGTTCATCGCCTGGAGCATGTCGAACGCCTCGGCGCCGCGACACTCGCCGACGATGATCCGATCGGGCCGCATGCGGAGCGCGTTCTTCACCAGGTCGCGGATCGTGTACGCGCCCTTCCCCTCGACGTTCGGCGGACGCGTCTCGAGGCTCACCAGGTGCTCCTGGTCGAGCTGGAGCTCGGCGGCGTCCTCGATCGTGACGATCCGTTCGTCGCTGGGGATGAAGCTCGACAGGACGTTCAGCATCGTCGTCTTGCCGGAGCCCGTGCCGCCGGCGACGACGATGTTCTTCCGCGCCTTGACGCACGCCTCGAGGAACGCCGCGGCGGCCTCGTTGAGCGACTTCCACTGGACCAGGTCGTCGATCGTGACCCGGTGCATCGGGAAGCGCCGGATCGTGAGGCACGGCCCCTTGAGCGCCAACGGCGGGATGATCGCGTTGACACGGGAGCCGTCCTTCAGCCGCGCGTCGACCAACGGCTGCGAGCGGTCGACACGCCGGCCGAGCGGCGACACGATCCGCTCGATGACCGACAGCACCGCGTCGTCGCCGAGGAAGGTCCGGTTCGAGCGGATCACGCGGCCGCCGCGCTCGACGTACACCTGCTCGGGGCTGACGATCATGATCTCGCTGATCGCCGGCGTGTCGAGCAGGTCCTGCAGCGGACCGAGCCCGAACACCATGTCGCAGATCACCTTCTTCAGGAACCGCGAGATCATGTAGAACTGGATGTTGTCGGGCGTCTCGCGGATGACGCCGGGGATGACGTCCTTGATCTGGTCGTTGATCTTCTCGTAGTCGACCTTCGAGGGGTCGTCGTTCCCCTCCAGCCCGAGCCGCCGGACGATCCGCCGCACGAACTCGCCGCACGCCTCCTCCAGCGCGATGTTCTCGCCCGGCGTGTCGATCTTCTCGATGTCGATCTCGCGTTCGTTCCCCTTCGAAAGGTCCTTCAGCAGGCGATTCTCGTAGTCCATCGAGAGGAGCCGCCCGCGCGTGAGCTCGGAGCCGACGACGCGCTCCTTGAACTCCTTGTGCATGAGCTCGTCGACGAAGTCGTTGATCTTCGCCAGGCTCTCCGCGCTCGCCTCGACCTTGTCGCTCCCCGACCGGCGGAGGTCGAGGCGCCTCAGGACGGCGGTGTGGAGTTCGCGCTGGAGCTGGTGGATGTCCTCGATCGCCGCGTCGTCGTCCGACGCGACCTCCGCCGAGTCCTGGACCAGGGTCAGGACGTACTCGGCGATCCGGATCTGGCTGACCGGCTTGAGGACCACGTGGTCGCCCGGCTCGACGCGGACGTCGTCGATCTGGACGGCCGAGGCCCGCGGATCGACGGAGACCTCCCAGCCCGCCTCGGCGCGTTCGATCTTCAGGTGCACGCGGGAGACGAACCTCGACGCCGAGAGCGCGACGGTGCACTCCTCCTCGCGGCCCACGGTGAAGCCGGCCACTCCTTCGTAGCCGACCCACTGACGGTTACGGAGCGTGTCCTGGACGACGACGCGCACGGTCTATCCCCCGCCGCCGATGGCTCCGTCCTCGGGTCCGACGGCCGGGCGGAGGAGGAACCGGAGCGGGTTCCCGCCGCCGGCCTGGGCGCGCAGCAGCGCCCGCGCCTGCTCGGGCGTCACCTCGAGCGTCACCACCGAACTCCCGCCGAGCCCCTCGCGCCCCTCCATGCCCGTGTCCATGCCGAACAGGTGCTGCTGGCGGCTGAGGTTCAGCCGATCGTTGATCGCCAGGACGCGGATGTCCTCGAGGATCGTGTCGACCTGCCACTTGTCGGGGGCCATCGACTCCTTGACGAACTGGCCCATCATCGCCCCGACGAGCGACATCGGGTCGTTCGGATCGGCCGCCGGCATCGCCTCGGTCTCGACCGGGTCGACGAGCTTGTAGCTGACCAGGATGTCGACGCGGTCGCCGGGGATCAGGATCCCGCCGAGCGTCGCCTGCTCGTCGACGTTGACGCCGATCGCGCGCATCCCCGGCTCGAGCTCGATGTCGTCGATCGACGCGAGGTGCGAGTAGAGGAGGGGGCCGCCGGCCGCGATCGGCATGTTGATGAACTTGCCGCGGACCGACTCGAGCTCGTCCGCCTTGACGGCGGCGGCGACCAGGCCCGGAGAGGACATCTCGCCGACCGGGCGCGCGTGCAGGTCCTCCTCGGGGATCAGGGAGTGGTTCGCCGAGAGGTCGTTCAGGGCGAAGAGGATGTCGACGGTCGGCTCTCCGGTGTCGGCCTCGATCGCCCTCGTCTTCGACCCGATGTAGAGGAAGGCGAGCACGGTGGCGACGACGCCCGCCACGACCGCCACGATGAGCATCAGACGATTGCTTTGCATGCGATCCCCCTGGGGTCGGTTCCTGAACACCCGAGCGAGCCGACCCGGAGCACGACTCGAGCCCGAACTCTAAGAAACGTCACGAGAGTGGGATAGGAAAAAGGTCACGGGACGGGAAGGAGCGCCGACGTGGCCGTCGGATCGATCCGCGCGCGCTCTCGAACGTCTTGCGGGAGCCGGTCTCCTCGCCACGAGGTTCGCCCGCCGGTAGACTCGCTCGCCGCGTCCTCGAGAGCCGCCTTGCCCGAACTTCCTCGCTCCACACTCCTCCTCCTGGCGCTCGCGACGGGACTCGGACCGCCGGCCTGCCGTCGCGAGGAGTCGCCGCGACCGCCGCCCGACCACGTCGTGCTCGTGACCATCGACACGCTGAGGGCGGACCATGTGGGGTTCGCAGGGTATTTTCGACCGACCACCCCGTTCCTCGACCGGATCGCGGACGAGGGGACCGTCTTCACCGACTGCGTCTCGTCCGCGTCCCTCACCGGTCCGAGTCATGCCTCGATGCTGACCGGCCTGTTCCCGCCGCAGCACGGCATCGTCACGAACGCCCAGGGACTCGATCCGGCGACGCCGACCCTCCCGGCGGCGCTCGCCGAGGCCGGCTGGCAGACGGCGGCGTTCACCGGAGTCCGGTTCCTCCAGCAGCTTCGGTCCGGGTTCGACGCGTTCCACCCGGCGCCCGGGCGAGCGGAGGGCGAGGCGACCTTTCGGCCGGCCGAGGAGACCGTCGACGCCGTCCTCGACTGGTGGTCCACCGGCCGGGATCCGGACCGCCCGACGTTCGTTTGGGTCCATTTTTTTGACGTCCACGAGTATCGGGGAATCGAGATCGACCCGGCGCTCCGCCGCGAGGCGGGCGACGAGGCGGCGTTCCTGGCCCGGATGCGCGACCATCTCCGATCGGAGATGGCGTACGGGGCCCGGCACGTCGCCGTGATCGACGGCTACGACACGCGAATCCGCGAGGTCGATCGGGCGTTACGACGCCTGTGGGAAGCCCTGGAACCGGGGGACTCTGGGTCCGGACTTTGGATCGTGACCTCCGACCACGGCGAGGGGCTCGGGACGCACGAGAGCTTCGACCACGGCCCGCTCCTGTACGAGGAGTTGCTCCGGGTCCCGCTCCTCGTCTGGGCCGGGGACGGGCGGTTCCCCGCCCGGCGGATCGACGCGACCGTCCGGACGATCGACCTCGCCCCGACGGTGGCGGACCTCGCCGGCGCCTCGTTCGCGCCGGCTCCCCTCGACGACGCCTCCCTCGACGCGCGCTCGCTCCGGCCGTACCTCGAGGACGGACGCGACCCGGTCGACCGCCTGGCGTTCGCCCTGCGGCGTCCCGCCAACGAGGCCCGCCTCGCGATCGGATGGGAGCCGGGGGTGCTGGCGATGGCCCGGACCCGCCGGTTCAAGTTGATCGACCACAGCGACGGCGAGGACGAGCTGTTCGACCTCCGCGACGATCCGGGCGAGCTCGAGAACCGGCTCGCCGCGGGGGCGTTCGACGACGCGGTGGTGGCGAGACTGCGGGCCGCGATCGCCCGCGTGCTCGGAACGGCGGGGCGCGAGAACGCGACGAGCGAGACGTTCCTCGAGGAGCTCGAGCAGCTCGGCTACCTCAAGTGAGCTCCTCGGCCGCGGGGAACGGCGGGAACCCGGTCCTCCCCTCGACCTCCTTCCAGTGCCGGAGCGCCCAGGCGACGCTCGGGAACGCGAGGTCGTCCCAGGGGATCTCGTCCCACGCGAAGAACCGGACCTCCGAGGTCTCGTCGCACGCCTCGACGTCCGGATCGGTCAGGCGCGCGCGATACATGATCTGCACCTGACTGATCCTCGGGATCGAGTAGACGCCGAGGAGCGCGTCGATCTCGAGCCGCGCGTTCGCCTCCTCCCGGGCCTCGCGCCGCGCGCCGGCCTCGGTCGACTCCCCCTCCTCCAGGAAGCCGGCCGGGATCGTCCAGAACCCGCGCCGCGGTTCGATGTCCCGCCGGCAGAGGAGGAACCGGTCCTCCCAGGTGCAGACCGCGCCGACGACCACGCGGGGGTTGACGTAGTGGATCCAGCCGCAGTCGTCACAGACATGCCGCTCGCGATCGTCCCCCGCGGGGATCCGCGTCCGGAACCGGTAGCCTTCGGTCGGATCGTACGTCACGGACGAATCGTAACACCTGGCGTCCGCGGCGCGGGCTCACCGCGACAGACGGAAGACGTACCGGTCCGCGCCCCCCTCCCGCGCGTCGTACAGGAGGAGGAGGTCCGTGCGTCCGTCGACGTTCAGGTCGCAGAGGCGCGGTCGGATCGTCAGGTAGTCCGACGAGTCGTCGATCGTCCAGGTCGCCGCCGGCTCGGCCTCGAACCCCGACGCGCCGCCGCGGAAGACGACCAGCTCGGTCGGCGCGCTCCGCATCAGGAAGTCCTTCCGGCCGTCGCCGTCGTAGTCCCCCTCGAAGCTGTAGACCATCTGGTTCTCGACCTGGAGCTCCCCGCCGGCCGTCTGGTACTCGAGCGGCAGCACCAGCTCGCGCACCTCGTCGGGGGTCCGCCGGTAGCGCACGCCGTCGCGGTTCCGGAAGATCGAGTACCGCATGCGGAACGTCCGGCTGACGAAGACCTTCAGCAACGTCAGCACGTCGATCGCCTCGACCGTCGGGGCGAGGAGGTCGAGGCGGCCGTCGCCGTCGATGTCGACCAGCTTCGGCGGGAGGAGCCAGCCGTCGAGGCGGAGCGAGCGTCGCTCGGAGAACGGGTCGTCCCCGGAGAAGAAGTCGAGCCGCCCCTCGAGCGACCGCACGACCATCAGCAGCGCGCGGCCGCTCGCGTCGAGGTCCTCCACGCGGACGTTCCGGGACTGGAAGAGCTCCTCGGCGAGCGAGGCGTCGTCCGGGTAGAGCGTCTTCGTCAGCACCGGGCGCCACGTCGCGGCCCCGTCCGCCGGAGGCGCGTACGCCCGGACCACCCGCCCGTCGAACGTCAGGATCTCGCGGCCGCCGTCGCCGTCGACGTCGCCGACGTACAACCGCGGGGCGACGACCGTCTGCTCGACCACGCCGAGGTCCGATCCGGTCGAGAGCGAGATCGACCCGGTCGGCACCGCCGGGAGGAGCCCCGCGTCGACGAAGCCGTCCCCGTCCCGCCACCGGAAGATCCGGTAGCCGTCGAACGTCGGCACCACCGCGTCCTCGCCGGGGACACCGTCGACGTCGAGCAGGATCTCGTTCCACCCGACGTCCGACGCGGGGACGCTCGGGAGCGCCACGGAGACCTCGGAGAGCGGTTCGACGGGCCGCGGCGGGAGCGCGGCGCGATCCCGGAACGAGACCGCGCGGACGCCGCCCGTCGTCATCAGGACCAGCTCGCGGGCCGCGTCGCCGTCGACGTCCCCCACGTCGACGAAGACGACGTCGTCCGCCAGGGTGACCCGCGCGTCGGGACGCTCGGGGAGCCGCCCGTCCCGCAGGAAGAAGACCGAGACCTCGCGCCCCCCGAGCAGCAGGAGCTCGCGGGTGCCGTCGCCGTCGAGGTCGTCGGAGAGGACCGTGTGCCGGTCGCCGGCGGGCGCGAGCTCGACGACGTCGTACGCGAACGACGCCTCGGACGGGGGCACGAACAGGAGCGCGGCGGCGACGAGCGAGGCGCCGGTCATCGGCGGCCCCCGACCCGCACGATCAGCACGTGGTCCCCGTTCACGGCGACCGCCTCGTGCGGCCCGTCGCCGTCGACGTCCTCCGCGAAGAACGGCGCCTCGAGCGCGACCGACGTCTCGAAGAACGGCTCGTCCGCGTACGAGATCGGCGTCGACGAGAAGAACCCGCGCTCCTCCTCCCCCTTCCGGACCCTGAGCCTCCCCTCGCCGGCGTGGTACGTCGCGAGGTCGGGCCGCCCGTCGCCGTCGTAGTCCGCCTTGAACGTCACCCACCCGTACGCGCCGACCTCGAGGAGCGCGTCGGCGGGGACCGCGAGCGTCGTGGAGAAGACCGGCGCGTCCGAGAACCGCCGCCGCTCCGGCTCGAACCGGAAGACGTCGAACGTGACGCGCGCCGCGGAGAGCATCGACTCGCGCAGCTTCGAGAGGACGTCGGTCCGGACCGTGGTCACCACGAGCTCGAGCGCGCCGTCGCCGTCGAGGTCGAACAGGCGCGGCGGCGAGGTCAGCCCGTCGGTCCGGATCACCTGGCGCGGCTTCGGCACCCTTCCCCGCGCGAGGTCGTCGGCGAGGAAGAGGACGTTGCGGGTCGTCGCCGCGTTCACGAGGCCGGGGCGGGCGACCCGCCGGGCGAACAGGAGGTCGCACCGGCCGTCCCCGTCGATGTCGCGCAGACGGCCGTCGTGGGTGACCAGACCGTCCTCGCCCGCCTTCCCGCCGTCCTCGAGCGACGTCAGGTCGAGCAGCACCTCGGGAGCGGCCGGGGGACCGCTCCGGCCGAGCGCCACCCGGACGAGCTGCCCCTCGAACGCCAGCATCAGGTCGCCGCCGCCGCGGCCGTCCCAGTCGACCGGCGTCGGCCGCGCGAGACGGCTCTTCACGCGGAACGCCTCGTTCGGTCCGCTGGAGAGGCGGTGGCTCGACTCGGAGACGAGCGCGTGCGGCCCGTCGAGGCCGTCGTCCGTCGCCCGGAGGAAGACGTAGCCGTCGCGGCCGGGGATCAGGAGGTCGTCCCGTCGATCGCCGTCGAGGTCCTTCGCGAGGTCGACGAACGGCAGCTCCGGACCCGCGGTCGCGCGGAAGAACGACGGCACGTCGACGACCCGCTCCCCCTCCGCGAAACGGCCGTCCCGATAGCGGTGCCGGGAGAGCCCGGCGACGTCGAGGACGAGCAGCTCCTCGCGGCCGTCGCCGTCGAGGTCCGCCGCGTCGACGAACAGCGCGTCGCCGCCGACGTCGAGCCGCGCGGAGGGCGCGGCCTCGAACCGGCCGCCGCGCGCCGTACGGAGGAAGAGCGCGACGCCGCGTGCGAACGCCCCGCCGTCGGCGCGGGAGGTCGAGACGAGCGCGTCCCGGTCCCCGTCCCCGTCGACGTCGGCGAAGCGGACCGCCGTCGCCCTCCCCTCGACCGGGAGCCGCACCGTCTCCGCCTCCCCGTCGCGGGACGAGGTCGCCGCGATCAGGAACGGAACGAGGAGCGGGAACGAACGGACGGGAGTCATCGGCGGGACCTCGGGCGCGCGATCATCCCCCGCCCCGGGAGGCACTGCAAACGGTTTCCCCGGCCGGTACCCTCCGCGCCGGGAGATCCGCGTGTCCGACCCGCTCCTCCGCGCCGAGCAGCTCTTCCGATGGCGTCGCCACGCCGAGGCGCGAAAGGCGATCGTCGAGGCTCTCGCCGAGGACCCGGACCGCGCCGACGCCCACCGCCTCCTCGCCCTGGTCCAGCTCGAACTCGGCGAGGAGGAGGCCGCCGACGCCGCGGCCCGGGAGGCGATCCGGCTCGAGCCCGACCGCGCCGCGGCGCATCACGTCCACGCGTTCGTCCTCCTCCGCCGCGGACGGGTCGACGAGGCGCCGCTCCGGCTGGCCGAGGCGATCCGGCTGGCGCCGCACGACCCGGACCTCCACGCGCTCGAGGCGACGATGCGCGCGGCGTGGCGGGAGTGGCCGGCGGCCGAAGCGGCGGCCCGGCGCGCGCTGGCGATCGACCCGTCCCACGCGGAGGCGCTCGACGCCTTCGCCGCCGCGGCGCTCGCCCGGGGGCGACTGCCGACGGCCGAGCGGGCGGTCCGCGCGGCGCTCTCCGCCGATCCGGACGACGCGACGCTCCACCGGCGGCTGGGCGAGATCCTGGAGCGCCGCAGGGACGCGACCGGGGCGGCGAGGGCGTCCGCCGCCGCCACGCGCCTCGACCCGACCCACGAGGAGACGGCGGACCGGGCGGTCCGGACCGCCCGTCGGAGCGCGCCCCGGACGGGCAGGCTCCACGCCGGGTTGGCGCGGCTGGAGGACGTCCGTCGATCGCACGGCCTCGCCCTCCTGTTGCTGGCGCCGTTCGTGACGTTCGGGCTCGACCGGGCGACGCGCGGGGACGCCGAGCAGGCCCCCCTCCTGCCGCTCCCCGCGGTGGAGTGGGGTGCGTTCCTCGTGCTCCTGGCGGTCTTCGGCGCGAATGCGCTCTCGAGGATGATCGAGCGGGGAGGATCCGCGGCGGGGCCGGGGGCTCCTCCGGCACCGCTCCGGCGGACGCGACGTCGCCTCGGCGCGGTCTCGATCGCCGCCGTCACGTTCGTCGCGCTCGGCGGGGCCGGCCCGGCGCGGCTGCTCGCGTCGCTCCTCTGGCTCCTCGCGGCGGACGCGGACGACGACGCCGCGGCGAGACCGCGCGGTCCCGATCGAGACCGCGGCCGGCTCGTCGCGGCCGCCGTCGTCGGCCTCGCGATCGTGCTGATCGGGTGGGGGCTGCTGGCGCCGCCGCTCCCCGTCGGCGTCGGGATCGTCGTCTTCCTCGGCGCCCTGGCGACGGTCGTCGTCGCCCGGCGCCGGGGCTCATGACCGCCCGTCGACCAGTTCGTCCTTCACGCGGACGACCGCGTTCTCGATGCGGCCGACCTGGGAGGAGATGGCGTCGAGCTCGCCCGACGCCTCGGCGATCCGGGGGTTGAGCCGGAGCAGCTCGACGGCGCCCTGGATCGCGGCGAGCGGATTGTTGACGTCGTGGGCGAGCGACTCGGCCACGCGGCGGGCCTTCCTTCTCGCGGCGTCGTCCGGGGAACGGGAGAGGTCGGTGATCCGTTCGATCACGGCGACGACGTCCCCCTCGCAGTCGGTCAACGGCGTCCCCTCGACGTCGAGCATCATCGCCCGGGCCGGGGTCGCGACGACGCGCCGCTCGGCGTACGGCTTCCCGTCACGCAGCGACGCCTCGAACATCGCTCCGCGTCGGCGCCGGAGATGGATCGAGATCGGATCCGGGTCGCGCGGGAGCGGGGGAACGAACGATGCGAGAACTCGACCGTCGACTCCGAGCAGGGCCGTGGCGACGCGGGGGGTCTCCCACGTCTCGTCCGGCGTTCGGGGTGCGGCCGCGCTCTCCCTCGGGGGGGGGGGATGGGGAACGTGGACCAAGTGTCGTACTCCTTCGGGTGCCCCCCTCTCTTCGGCCTGTCTCAGCGTGCCTCACCCGAAATTCCGGAGAGGAACCGGCGAAAACGGCAAGGAGGGAGGAAACGGTCGCCCGTCTCCTCCCTCCCCGTGCGCCCGGGTCCCGGGGCGGATGTCGACGTAAGTCAAAAGCCGACACGCCCCTCCTCCACCGCCAGCTGATCCATCGGCGAGCTCCGCTCGCGGTCGAGGAACGCCTCGACCTCCTTCCGCTCCGCGCGGATCTTGGCGATGTCGAGCTCGGCGCGCAGTCGGACCACCTCCCCCTCCATCCGCTCCTTGAGCTGGACGATCTCCTCGCGCTCGTTGTGCAGCTCGATCCGCTGCCGGAGGAGGAGCTTCAGGCTCCGCTCGTAGACGTCGCGGAGGTGCGGCTGCCGGGCCGCGTCCCGTTCGAGCTTCCGGATCCGATCGTCGAGCGTCCGGACCGAGCGGTCGATCGTGCGGAGGGTCTTGTCGGCCGCCTCCTCCTTCTCCTCCAGGAGTCGGATCGAGCCCTTCAGCCCGCGGGTCTCGTCGTTCCGGACGATCGAGCCGGAGTCCCGACACTTCCGGCCGGAGCGGCGGTCGCCGATGTGGTCGCGGGTCGCCTCGTGGACGTGCGCCTTCACCTCCTCCACGATCGAGTGGAACTTGCTGCGCCGCTCCTGGGAGGAGAAGAGACAGAGGAACAGGACGAGGAAGACGACGGTCGAGGTGCGCATCGGACTTGGACCCCCAGGGTGGACGGAACTCGGGAGGGGCGGGGAGCCCGGACGGCTCCCCGCGGGTGCGGTCGGACGACGATCAGTGGACGGCGACGGTGACGGCGAGGTCGTCGTCCCCGCCGTTCACGACGGTCAGGGCGACGCTCGAGTCGAGCGCCCGCCGGATCTGCCCGACGAGGTCCTCGTCTCCGCCGTCCTCGGCCGAGCCGTAGTCGATCCCGCCCGCCGGCTGCTCCGTCCCCTGGTTCAGGCGCTCGTCGAGCATCCGGACCCGGACCTCGAGATCCTGCTCGAAGTCCTGGATCAGCTCGCGCGCCCGCGCCAGGTCGGAGTCGAGCTCGGAGGTGTCGACGACCTTCTCGACCGTCGCCGCGAACATCTCCTTCGCCCGGTGCTTCTGGAGCTGCGCCTCGAGGAGCTGGACCTTCGACGCCAGCTCGGCCCGGAGCGCCTGCGCCCGGCCGACGTTCTCGGCCGCGATCTCCTGGGCCCGCTCCTTCGTCGAGAGCGTCTCCTTCAGGCTCTTCACGGTCTCGAGCTGGACGTTGTAGAGCGCCAGCTTCTCGGCCGCGTCCTGCTCGATCTCCGAGCGGGTGTAGACGGTCCGTCCGATGACGTACTGCTCCTTCCCCTCGGCGAGCATCTTCGAGACCCGCTCCAGGACCGCGGCCCGCTTCTCGAGCGCATTCTCGCGCTCGGCGACCTCGATCGCCAGCCGGTCGGTCTCGACGCGGCGCTCGATCGACTCCTTGCGCAGGCGCTTGCTCTCGCCGTCCAGACCCGCGATCTGGGTCCGGATGAGCTCGAGCTTCGACTCCATGCTCTGCGCGCCGTCGATCGCCTCGAGGACCGACTGCTTGCCGTGGTCGAAGTACATCTTGATGCGCTCGGGACCGACCAGCGCGAAGGTACTCCCTCCGACCAGCGTCGCGAGCATCCCCAGACGGAAGAGTGAACCGAACATCTGTGACTCCTTTCGGGACTCGACTAATGGTTTCCTTCGAAGTGTCTCTTCATTCATTCCGGGCCGACGAATCGTGTCGTCAGGCCGGTCTCGCCATCCCGATCAGCTCCTCGTCGCGACGCCGGTTGTGCCGCCGGGCGGAGAAGAACGCGTCGACGATCCCGATCAGCCACGGGATGACGAACGGCGAGGTGACCAGGACGAGCAGCCCCTTCAGGAAGTGGCCGTTGTAGAACTGGCCGCCGCCGGGGAGGACCGTCGAGAGGACGGTGGCGAGGAGCGGGTCCTTCACGAACTCGCTCGAGAGCGACGGCTCCGCGAACGCCGCGGAGGCGGTCGACGCCGAGGCCCTCGGACCGGTGTCGACGACGCGGTGGTAGCGCCGCGCGCAGGGCGGGCAGTACCCGAGTCCGCCGCCGAACGTCGGGAGCCGGTCGCCGCAGTGCCGGCAGAACTTGTCGTCATGCGGTGCGGACATGGGGCGCCTTCCGATCGAACAGGAGGAACAGGCCGTACAGACCGAGCGCGCCCGGCCAGAGGAGGTCGGGGTCGAGGGCCGGCGCGACCGTCGAGCGCGCCACCGCGAAGACGGCCAGGCCGGTGCCGAACAGGCCCCAGAAGCGGCGCTGGACGGAGACCGACGGGTCGAGCGGGATTCCCGCCTTCCTCGCGTTCCGCTCGTGCGCGACGCTCATCGCGTCGAACAGGTTGAACACCCAGAGGAAGAGCGGCAGCGGCTGCGGGACGGCGTGCGCGTTCGCCGCGAGGATCCCGGCCGACAGGAGGAAGGCCAGACCGCGTCCGAAGCGCCCGGCGTACATCTGGCCGAGGCCGGGGACGACGGAGAGGACCGACGCGAACGTCGGCGACCTGCGGCCCGGCAACTTGCGATGCAGGGACTCGGGCACGCACGGGCGGCAGCGATACCGACCGGCGACCTTCACCCGGCACTCGCCGCACAGGTGCTGGCCGCACTCCACGCACCGCGCTTTCGCCGGCCTCTGCTCGTGGTGAACGCAAGTCAGGTCCATGGTGCCTCCCGGATGAGATTCCGGAGACCCCCGATGCACGACCCGTGCCGAACGCGTACGACGACGCCTCGATCAGGGGCAAAGCCCTACTGTGAAATCACTTGCGAACACTTCCCCGACGGACCGGCCGTCCGTGCGACTGTTCGGAGAGCGAACGGCGCGCAGCCGGTGTTCAGATCGCGGACACCCCGGACGGGGAGTCGGCCTGCTCCTTCTCGTACTGACGGAGTCGACGCCGCGCGACGGTCCAGGCGTCGACGACCGAGAGGCCCCACGGGATCAGACCGACCCCTCCGGCGGTGATCGTCAGGAAGATCATCCCGACCAGGAGGATCGTCCCCTTCAGGAGCTGCCCGTGGAAGTACTGGCCGAGGCCGGGCACGAGCAGGCTGGCGATCGCGCTCACCCCGGGCGAGGGCGGCCGGGACCCCGTGAAGACGCGCGGCATCCGGAGCCGGGAACCGGTCCCCGGACGCTTCCGCTTGCGCGCCCGCTTCTTCCTCTTCACGCGCTGCGCCCGGAAGACGCCAGTGCCGGAGAGGAGGTCGTGAAGCGTCTCCCCCCGCGGGCTGAGGAACGAGACGAGGAGGTCGAGCGCGACGACCCCGCCGAGGAGCTGGAACACGAGCTGCGGGTTCGGCGCCGGACCGGAGAGGCCGAGCGTGCCCGCGACCCGATCGAGCATCCGGTCGTCGAGCCGCAGCGCGGACGCGGTGAACAGGAGCCCCGCCGGCAGGAGGAGGAGCGCGCGCGCGACGGCGAAGAAGACGCCGGGCGCGGAGCCGTCGGGGCGCGAGACCCGGAGGCTGAAGAACCGCTTCCCGGCCGTCCGCCCCCCGAACCCCTCGCCGAGGCCGAGGTAGAGGAACGTGGTGCCGGCGACGACCAGCACGGGATCGAAGCGGACGAGGATCACCTGGGCGAGCGTCGTGAGCGCGCCGAGCACCGCGAGATCGAAAACGACCGCGAAGCCCCGGCGCACGCGCGACGCCCGGCGGAGGATCGTCGACCCGTCGTCCAGGTCGTCCATCATCACCACCGACGGGCCGGCCCGCCGGATCGACGCCTGCTGCGGCGGGGCGCTGACCGGCTCCCCCGCCTCGACCGCGGCGAGGTCGGCGAGGAGTTCCTCCCAGCCGGGATACCGGACCGCCGGGTCCTTCGCCATGCAGCGCATGATCACCCGCGCCAACGGCTCCTTCACGTGGCGCGCCCTCTCGGTCAGGAGCTCGGGCGCCTCGTTCACGTGGCACATGATGATCGAGACCGGGCTGTCCGCCTCGAACGGCGGCTCGCCCGCCAGCAGGTGGTAGAACGTCGCGCCGAGCGAGTAGATGTCCGACCGCTCGTCGACCGCCTTCCCGAGCGCCTGCTCCGGCGAGAGGTAGTACGGCGTCCCGACGACCGCGCCGGTGACGGTGAGGCGCGATTCGCTGTCGACCGACTTCGAGAGGCCGAAGTCGACGATCTTCAGCCGGCCGTCCGCCGCGACGAGGAGGTTCGTCGGCTTGACGTCGCGGTGGATGATGCCGTGTTCGGCCGCGGCCAGGAGGCCGGCCGCCGCCTCGCGCATCAACGTGACCGCGCGCGCCGGAGGGAACGGGCCGTCCCGCTCGAGCAGCTCCTCGAGGTTCGGGCCGTCGACGAACTCCATGACGAAGAACGGCAGCCCGTCCGCCGCGCCGCTGAAGCGGAACCGCGCGATCCGGTCGTCGTTCAGCCGGTTCAGCGCCTCGAGCGCGCTCGACTCGCGGTGGAAGCGGCGCACGAAGTCTTCCTTCTGCGCCAGCTCGGGGGAGAGGACCTTCAGCGCGACCTTCGATTCGTCCCGCTCGTCGACCGCCTCGTACACCGTCCCCATCCCGCCGCGGCCGATCTGACGCACGACCCGGTAGCGGCCGAACTGCGTCCCCGGGTCGAGGCCGCGGAGCGCGCCGGCCATGCTGATGCCCGAACGCGTGAGGACCTCGGTCGAGCGCGCCACGGTCCGGCCGCCGCCGTCCGCGCGCGCCGGCTCGGCGACGCCGACCCGGGCCCGGGGGAGGACGTTCTGCATCCCGCACTTCGGGCACGCGTGCGGATGCCCGTTCCCGTCGTCCCGGACGGGGAAGCGGTTGCCGCACGTGCAGAGAACGTCCGCGATCCCGGACATCGCACTCCCGGTTCGAGGCCGCGCCGCGCGGGGGAGCGCCCCGCCGGGCGGCGATCAGTCGTCCGGCGCCAGGCCGTACAGCTTGATCTTCTCGTAGATGTTCGTGCGCCCGATCCCGAGGAGTTCGGCCGCCTTCGACTTGTTCCAGCCCGTCGCCTCGAGCGCGGCCAGGATCGTCTCCCGCTCCGCGTCCCGGAGGCTCCGGACGCCGCCCCCCGAGACGGGCGCCGCCCCGTCCGGGGGCGTCGAACCCGCCCCCTCGGGGAGGACGTCGTCCGCGCCGATCGTATCCGAGCCGCACAGGATGAGGGCCCTCTCCAGAACGTTGCGGAGTTCGCGGACGTTCCCCGGCCAAGGGTACGCGGCGAGCCGCTCGGACGCCTCCTCGGTCAGGGTCGCCGCGGGCCGTCCACCCCCCCGGGCGAGCCGGGCGAGGAGCGCCTCGGCGAGCGGACCGACGTCCTCGGACCGCTCGCGCAGCGGCGGGACCTCGATCTCGAGCACGCGGAGGCGGAACAGCAGGTCCGGCCGGAACGATCCGTCGCGGACGCGCGCGTCGAGGTCGCGGTTCGTCGCGGCGAGGATCCGGACGTCGACCGCGACCTCCTTCGACCCTCCGACCCGATAGAACCGCTTCTCCTCCAGCACCCGCAGCAGCTTCACCTGGGTCTCGAGCGGCAGCTCGCCGACCTCGTCGAGGAGGAGCGTCCCGCCGTCGGCCATCTCGAACCGGCCGAGCCGTCGCTCGGCGGCGCCGGTGAACGTTCCCTTCTCGTGCCCGAACAGCTCGGACTCGACCATCGTGGCCGGGATCGCGCCGCAGTTCAGGGCGACGAACGGCCGGTCGCGGCGCGCGCTCCAGCCGTGGATCGCCCGGGCGACCAGCTCCTTCCCCGTCCCCGTCTCCCCGGTGACGAGGACCGTGGCGTCGGCGGCCGCGGCTCGGCGCGCGGTCTCGAGCACCCGCGCCATCGCGGCGGACGTGCCGACGATCTCGACGTCCCCCGCCGCCGCCCGGAGCGAACGGTTCTCAGCGACGAGGAGCTCGGTCCGGTGGAGGTTCTCCGCCGCGAGCGCGAGCTGGCGCGCGACCAGCGTCACCAGGCGGAGCTCGGACTCGCCGACCGGCCGCCCCTCCTTCCCCGACGCGAGGTAGAGCGCGCCCGAGCCGCGCCCGGCGACGGCGATCGGCGCGCAGACGATCCGCGCCTCTCCCTGCCCGACCAGGCTCGTCGACCCCTTCCATCGCGCGTCCCCCGCGACGTCGTTCGCGAGGACCGCCTCTCCCGACTCGAGGACGCGACGGAGGATCGTCCGGCTCGGCGCCCGCGCCGGTCCGTCGCTCCGCTCGATCCGGACCGCCGGCTCGGCGCCGGGGTCGTCGCCGAGGACGACGGCCCCGCTCTCCATGTCGAGCGTGTCGAGGACCGCGTCGAGCGCCTGGCGGTAGAGGTCGTCCGGGGAGCCGCCGGCGTTGATCGCGTCGACCACCCGGCAGAGCGTCCGGAGGTGGTCGACCGCGCGCGTCGAGCCGGAGAGGTCGCCCGGGTAGTCGGCGTGCGCCGCCTTCAGCGCGACCTGGATCGTCTCGGCGCCGACCGCGAGCGTCCGGCCGGCGGCGTCGTCCTTGTCCCGCCCCCCGTGGACCCGGAAGAGCGAACGACCGACCAACAGCTCGTCGCCGTCGGCGAGTTCGGCGTCCCGGATCCGTCGACCGTTCAGGAACGTCCCGTTCGTCGACCCGAGGTCCTCCACGAAGAGGCCGTCCCCGCGCGTCTCCAGCCGGCAGTGGTGCCGCGAGACCCCCTCCTCGTCGACCGCGATCTCGTTGTCCGAGGAGCGCCCGACCGTCGCCGACCCGCCGACATGGAAGACGAGCTCTCCCTCGGTGCGGTTCACCCACGACAGCCGGTACTTCGAACGCATGGCGCCCAGTATGGCAGATCGCGCGGAGAGTGGGGGCCGGCCGGAGAGGTGCTACTCCTTCGTCCGCCCGCAGACCGTGCACTTCGTGACGTACTTCACCTTGTACGTCCCCGTCCCCTTCACCAGCCGGCGCTCGTAGATCGGCTTCCCCTTCTCGTCGGTCCCGATCCTGACGTCACGGTATTCGGCGGGGACCCAGACCCGCTTCGACTCCTTGATCCACCGATGCTCGTGGAGCCCGCCCTCGAGCGCGGGGGACTCGGC
>JBICIB010000210.1:0-4076 GCA_043101415.1 Planctomycetota bacterium JB042
CTTCCGATCTAGCTCGAGACGCTCGCACCCCTGGGCCAGCGCGTCGACCGAACGCGCCGCCTCGGCGGTCGCGTCGTCGGACCCGTCCTCGTCGGCGAGTTCGACCAGCACGTCGGCGTCCTCCAGGAGCCGCGCCACGACGTGGTACGGCTCGAGGATCGCCTTCACCCGCTTGAGCTGCTGGACGACCTCCTGCGCGGCGTCGGGATCCGACCAGAAGTCGGTCGCCGCCATCCGCTCCTCGATCTCGGCCTTCTCGCGGAGCTTCCCGGAGACGTCAAAGAGAGTCCTTCAACTGGGTCACCCGGACGGACAGTTCCTGCAGACGATCGTGGATCTCGGACACGTCGGGCCTCCCGCGGGCGCCGTACCGTTCGCGCCCCGTTCGAACGACGCATCCTAGTCTCCTCCGGCGAATCCACGCGGCCGGATCAGGAGAGATTCGGCCCGCGCCGGCCCGGCTCCTTCCGCTCGGGATCAGCCGAGCGCCTCGGCGACCGCGGCCGCGATCGCCTCCGGCTCGGCGAGCCCGCCGACCCCGATCTCGCCGCATGCGAGGCGCTTGTCGACCGGCTCGACGAACCGGAACCGTCGCCCGCCGTCGACCGCCTTCAGGGTCTCGAGGTTCGCCCGCACCAGCGGGTTCTCCCACATCTGCGTGTTCATCGCCGGCGCCACCACCACAGGCTTGCCGGCGTCGAGCGCGAGGAGGAGGCTGGTCAGTCCGTCGTTCGCCAGGCCGTGCGCCACGCGCCCGAGGAGGTCGGCCGTCGCCGGCGCGAGCACGACGCCGTCCGCCCAGCGAGCCCAGCGGACGTGCGGGATCGTCGGGTCCGCCTCCTCCGTGTCGTCGACGAGGACCGGGTGCTCGGTCAGGGCGGCGAACGTCAGAGGACGCACGAACCGGGTCGCGGCCCGCGTCATCGCCACCCGGGCGGTGATCTCCCGCTCGCGGAGCTTCGACACGAGGTCGCACGCCTTGTACGCCGCGATCCCGCCTCCGACGCCGAGGACGACCTGCTTCATGACCCGGTCCTCCGCGTGGCGACCGCCCGCTCCGCCTCCTCCACGAGGCCGCGCGAGATCTCCTCCCGCCCCTGCCATTCGACGACGGTCCCGTCGGCGCGGAGCAGGTCGGCGCGGTGACCGCGGGGACCGACCTCCTCCACCAGGTTCGCCACCACGGCGATCGCGCCGACGCGCTCCATCGTCCGGCGGGCGCGCGCGCGGAGCTCCTCCCGGGCGACGCCGGACTCGAGCTTGAACACGACGATCGGGAGGTCGGGCGCCGTCTCGCGCAGGCGGTCGACGACCTTCGGCGTCGGCGTCATGCGGAGGGTCAGCTCCGGCTCGGTCGACTTGATCTTCCCGGCCCGGAAGACGGGCGCGTAGTCCGCGACGGCCGCGGCGTGGATCAGGAGGTCGGGGCGCGGCCCGGCCCCCTCGCCCGCGGTCTCCGCGCGGAGCGCCTCGAGGAGCGAGCGGGCGGAGGTGAACTCCACGAGGGTCAGCCGGTCGGACTCCGGAGGCCGTTTCGAGCCGGCGCCGTGACACAGCACGACCTCGTGCCCGGCGGCCAGGAACGCCTCGGCGATCGCGGTGCCGAGCGAACCGGTCGACACGTTCGAGACGTAGCGCACGTCGTCCACCGGCTCGCGCGTCGGGCCGGAGGTGACGAGCACGCGCATCGGGGTGGGAGGGACGACGGGCGTCGGAGCGGCGCCGTCAGTTCGTCGTCGACTGCTCGACCGAGATGTCGTCGACGTAGAACCGACCGGTCGAACCCGGCATCTTGATGAACGCGATGCCCGAGACGTCCTTGCCGCGCGTCCCCGCGAACACGCCCGTGTAGGTCGGGGTGATCACCGAGGGGTTCTTTCCGCCCGCCGACTCGACGGCCTGCGCGACCGTGATCGCGTACGACCAGTCGTCGGTCGTCCGGTCGCGGGAGAGCTGGACGTCGACCGCGAGCGGCGTGTCGACCGGCACCTTCTTCCCGGTCTTCTTGCCCGCGACGGTGAGATCGCCGTCGCCGTCCGGACCGCTCGCCGGGATGAAGTCGGACGTGGCGTTGTCGACCACCACGCCGACCGAGAACGGGCTGTCGGACTGGCCGACCGTCAGCTCGAGATGCAGGTCGACCGTGCCGTTCAGGGCCTTCTTCCCGCCATCGAACGTCCCGAGGAGGTAGAGCGGCTGGGAGCCGTTCGTGCCGGTGTCGTCGAACACCAGGAGGTTTCCGCCGTTCGGCGACGGGAGGATCCCGATCGAGCCGACGTTCGAGCTGGCGACGAACTGGCCGACCTCGGGGAGGACGCTCGGGGTGTCGAAGGTCCCGTGGAAGAGGACCGTCGTCCGGAGTTGGCCGGAGATCGCGCCGCCGGCGAGACCAGCGACCAGGACGAGGGCGGCGACCGGGCCGATCGACCACAAATGTGCGCGCAGCTTCATGACGAGACCTCGAAGCTCTTCACCGATCGGACCGGCAAGGTGACCGGTTCCAGCCGGCGCCTCCGAACCCCGAACGGGGACCAGTGTATCTCAATCCTATCGGCGCGTGCGGGAAGAATCTTGCGCCCCGGAGCCCCCCTTCGAGCCCCTCGATCCGCCCTTCCCGGCGCCCGGAGCCCGTCCCGTGGATCGCTCGATCCCCAGTCGGTCGAGGATCTTGTAGAGGCCGCGCTCCGACACGCCGAGCCGGCGCGCGGCCTCGGCCTTGTTCCCTCGGACCTGCTCCAGCGTCGCCACGACGAACTTCCGCTCGACCCTCTCCAGCCGCTCCTTCAGGGACTCGCCGACGCCGCTCGCCGCCGCGGCCCCCTCCCGGATCGCGGTCGGCAGGTCGTCCAGCTCGATCACCGGCCGGCCGGTCTCGATCACCCGGAGCCGCTTGATCTCGTTCTGCAGCTCCCGGACGGTCCCCGGCCACGGGGACGTCTCGAGCGCCTCCAGCGCCGCCCGGGAGAACCGCTTCACGGACGACAGCCCGCCCCGTTCGAGCTCGGCGGCGAAGTGCCGCAGCAGGAGCGGGACGTCGCCGACCCGCTCGCGGACCGGAGGGAGCGTCACCGGCGCCACGTTCAACCGGTAGTAGAGGTCCTCTCGGAAGCCACCCTCCGCGATCAGCCGCCTCAGGTCGCGGTGCGTCGCGGAGATGATCCGGACGTCGACCCGGACCTTCTCCTTCCCGCCCAGCCGGTAGAACTCGCCGTACTGCACCACGCGGAGGAGGCGCTTCTGCACCTCGAGGCTCATGTCCCCGATCTCGTCGAGGAAGAGCGTCCCCCGGTGCGCGATCTCGAACAGCCCCTTCCGGTCGCGGTCCGCGCCGGTGAACGCGCCCTTCACCGAACCGAACAGCTCGGCCTCGATGAGCGGCTCCGCCATCGCGGCGCAGTTCACCGACACGAAGTTCCGCCCCGAGCGCGGGCCGTTGTAGTGCACGGCCCGCGCGACGAGCTCCTTCCCCGTCCCGCTCTCCCCCTGGATCAGCACCGGGAAGTCGGTGTCGGTGATCCGATCGAGGAGGCGCAGCACCTCCTCCATCCGCTCGCTCTGGGTGACGATGTTCGCGTAGTCGTACCGGCGTCCGGCCGCGCGGCGCTCCGCCTCCAGCGAATCCTTGGTCTGGTCGAGCTCCTCCGCCTGCTCCGCGACGGTCTTCATGAGCGCCGCGTTCAGCCGCTCGATCTCCTGCTTCGCCGACTCCAGCGCGGCGGTCCGCTCGACGTTCTCCTGGTACAGCCGCGCCCGCTCGAGCGCCATCCCGGCCGCGGACGCGAAATCGGAGAGGACCTCGAGGTCGTCGTCGTCGAACCGGTCGACGACGTCCGGGTGGTCGAGGTAGATGCTCCCGATCACCTGGTTCCGCGCGCGCAAGGGGACGCAGAGGATCGACGTGACGCGCAGCTCGGCGATCGAGGCGATCGAACGGAGCCCCGGGTCGTGCAGCGCGTCCGAGGCGCGGATCGGATCTCCGCTCATCGCGACCTGCCGGGCGACCGAGTGGCTGAACTGGAACTCCGGGTGCTGGATGTCCTGCTCGGCGAAGTTGCGGGCCACGCGCACGTCGATCT
>JBICIB010000211.1:0-6918 GCA_043101415.1 Planctomycetota bacterium JB042
GACGGCAAGACCGACATCTGGGGCGTGATCCACCGGCCGTCGAACCACGACCCGTCGCGGAAGTACCCGGTCGTCGAGCAGATCTATGCCGGCCCTCACGGCCACCACGTCCCGAAGCGGTTCTCCCCCTGGCACGGCGCGCAGTCGATCGCCGAGCTCGGGTTCGTCGTGGTCCAGATCGACGGCATGGGGACGAACGGGAGGTCGAAGGCGTTCCACGACGTCGCCTGGAAGAACCTCGGCGACGCCGGCTTCCCCGACCGCATCGCCTGGATCCGCGCCGCCGCGGAACACGACCCTTCGATGGACCTGACGAGGGTCGGGATCTTCGGCGGCTCGGCCGGCGGCCAGAACGCGCTCCGCGGCCTCCTGATGCACCCGGACTTCTACGAGGTCGGCGTCGCCGACTGCGGCTGCCACGACAACCGGATGGACAAGATCTGGTGGAACGAGGCGTGGATGGGGTATCCGATCGGCCCCCACTACGAGGAGCAGTCGAACGTCACCCAGGCCCACCGCTTGCAGGGGAAGCTCCTGCTGATCGTCGGCGAGCTCGACCGGAACGTCGATCCGGCGTCGACGATGCAGGTCGTCGACGCGCTGATCGACGCGGACAAGGACTTCGACCTGCTGGTCATGCCGGGCGTCGGGCACGGCGCGGCGGAGACGCCGTACGGGAGCCGAAGGAGGGCGGACTTCCTGGTGCGGCATCTGCTGGGGGTGAAGCCGCGGTGGGAGTGAGGGGGAACGCGGCCGCGCGCTCTCCAACGATCGCGCAGCCGCGCTCCCCGCCCCGGCGGAGCGCTCGGGGCGCGGGATTCAGCTCCCCCCGGACCCGAGATTTCCGGACGCGTCGTCCTTGCCCGCGATCGTGATGCCGCCCTTGCCGTCGTCCGCGAGTGTCTTCCCTCCGCCCTCGTCGCCGACCTTGGCGACTCCGTGGCCACCCTCGGCGCCGGTCGTCCCGTTCCCTCCGAGGCCGGCCGCGGTGCCGCTGTTCTCACCGGCCGACGTCGCGTCCCCGAAGCCGCCCTTCTTCCCGCCGCCCGTGGCGTCTCCACCGACGGCGATGGCGATGGTGCCGGCACCCGTGGAGATCGCCTTCGCGTTCTGGCCGTTCGAGGTACCCGTGCCGTCGCCCCCGATCGCGACCGTCACCTGGGACGTGCTCCCGCCGTGCGCGCTGACCGTTCCACCGCCCCCGGTGCCGATCTCGATGGTCACGGTGCGGCCATCGCTCTCGACCTTCTTCTGGCCCGCGGGGAAGTCCTCCCCCACGGCCGCCTGCAGCTCGTCGGCCGCGTCCTTGATCTCGTCCGCCGTCGCACCGAGGCAGAGCGCCCCGGGGTGGTTCGGATCGTCCACGATCTTCAGCTTCTCGATGAACGTGTCGACCGCCGCTTGCTGCGCTGGCGTCAGGTTCGCAGGCGGGGCGACGGGAACGACGCTCGACGAGGACGTGACGCCGAGCGGGGTCGTGACCTCGACCGTCACCCGCAGTCGGTCGTCCACCTCCAGCGTCACGGTCTGGAAGTCGACGACGAAGCCCTCGAGCCGGTAATGCGTGACCGCGGGATCCTCCCCCGAAGCAACGTCGTCCGCGATCGTCGGCCCGCTGATCCGCACCTGCGCGGTGATGTCTACGCCGTCCAGCTCGACCGTCACCCCCTGCGCCACGATCTCGGCCTCTTCGATCTTCACCGCGACGTCGACGACCCTCCCTTCCCCTTCCTCGGGAGTCCCGAAGATCACCTCGACGTGCGGGACGACCGACGCCACGCCCGACGCGCTCTCCCGGCCTCCCGGGTGCGTCGCCGTGACGGTGACCTTCACGCGATCGCCGGCCACCAGGTCGATCTCGTTCCAAGCGACGCGGTACTCGGCGGAGTAGTCCTCCAATACCCCGTGCCGGTCGACGTCGTCCACGATCTCTTCCGTCGGCTCGACCGTCACCACCGAGGTCACGTCGACGCCGCCCAGCTCGACCCTCACGTGGAACGGCGGCGGATCGACCCGCTCGGCCACGACCGTGAACGAGAAGGCGTCGTGCAACTCGAGGATCTCGGCGTCCAGACGCACGTCGATCTTCGACGCCCGGGCCGCGGACGTGCCGCTGGCGAGGGTGAGGAGGACGAGCGGAAGCCGGTGGAGGACGGTCTGGTTCGCGAGCATGGGACGTTCCCTTTCTCCCTGGCGGTCCTTCGGGCGTCTCTCCCGGGGGCGGGGAGAAAACGGATCGCCTGCGGTCGAGCTGTCCCTTCCGTACGCGACCATACTTCTCGCGGCCCACGTGGCAACGCGCGAGGACGACCCTCGGTCGTTTTCCCGGAGAAGAGCGTTACACGACTCCGAGCCGCAGGACAGTAGGGCAGCCCCTTCCCCAACGCCCGACCGATCGGATGCCCGGCCGGCTTGGCGATGGGGGATGGAATGCGAAGCACCGGCAGAGAAAAGAGGTGAATCATGCGGAAGATCCTGTGGGCGGCCGCCATCACGGCCCTGTGCGTCCTCTCCTTGGCGACCGACTACGCGTCCCGCGATGCATCGGCGCAGGTCAGCGTCCTCCCGGTCAAGGTCTCGGCGGTGAAGCCCCAGGACGTCGTGAATCTCGCCGGGACCCTCTCGCCGGGGATGTTCAACTCACCCATCGCCTCCGTTCCGAGCGACCGATTCCTGAGATGGTTGATGGTGTCAAGCCACGCTCATCCAACTACCTCGAAGTAGGGTGACCCTGGAGTCTCTCGACGGGATCCACGACGGTTGAGCAGTCTGAGATTCGCGGGTTTCATCCTCCGCCAGGGGTGGAGGCCTGCCGCAGTTCCTGTCTACGCCGTGGGGCCTGTCCTCCGACTGGTTATCGGGAGTACGTCTGCGAGGAGACGTTCCACAGGAATCGGCGAGGGTTGCCCCGACCAGTGCGTCGAGCGAGACTTCCAGGGTCACGAGTGTGTTGCGGGATCGTTCACGTAGGGGTGAGCTCGACCTGACGGCCGATGGCCCAGACGAATCCGGCGAGTTCGCGCGCCATGGCCACGACCGCGACCTGCTTCGGCTTCTTGCGAGCCAGCATCCGGCGGTAGCGGAGGTTCAGCCGGTGCTGAGCCTTCCAAGCAATCCGTTTGATCTCGACGGCGAGGTGCTCCGAACGCTTCTTCAGCCGCGGCCCCATGCGCGGAGGGTGGCGGTACGCCCAGGCGGACTCGACGAGAAGGCGCCGGACGATGCCGTTGCCCGTCTTGGTGATGCAGAAGCGCCGGGACTTCCGTCCGGTCGTGCTCTCGGCGACGCCCAGCCCGATGAAGCTCATGAGTGCCGGAGCGCTCTCGAAACGCCGCAGCTCTCCGAGTTCGACGGAGAGGCCGACAGCGGTGAGTAGGTCGACGCCCTTGAGGGCCTGGAGCGATTCGATGAGGGGGAGAAGGCTCGAGTCGACGGCGTGCTTCGAGATGGCGTCCGTGAGCCTGGCGACGGAATCGGATGCCAGCTCGACGGTGTGGAGGTACTCGCAGAGGGCGTGCTGCTGCGGCTCGTGCGTGAACTTCTGCTTGCGAATCCACTCGATGTGAGTCTTGGTCCACCTCGTCCGTCCCGGGTACGTGCGGCCGTGGCGCAGGAGGAACTTGTCCAGACGTTGTCGGGCGGCACGCTCGGCGATCTTGGCATCGTCGCGGGCGCGGAAGAGATCGCGCAGCGCTTCGGTCGCCTCGTCAGGCACCCAGACGGACGTCAGGTCCCCCGAGCGGAGAAGTCGTGCCAGCTTGATCGAATCGCGCTTGTCGGTCTTGACGCGGTCCCCCTTGCGATCAGGGATCAGCGTCGGCGCGACAACGTCGCACCGAACTTGGGCGTCACGGAGAAACCGCTGGAGTGCGTAGCCGGTCGGGCCGGCCTCGTAGCAGCACCGGATGGTGTCTCGCGACCCGAGCTTGTCGAGCAGCTTGAGCAGACGGCCGCCGTCGTTCGGAATGGAACCGAGAAACCTCGGCCTCTCACGTCCCTCGGCGGCGATGGCGACGGCGATCGAGTCCTTGTGGACGTCGAGGCCGACGTAGTGCGTTATCCTCGTCATCGGACCAGCCTCATGGTTATGGCTCTGCGCGGTCGCGACCCGCGGTCACGTAACCCACGCGTGCATGATCGCTGGTCCACCACTTTGCTTGTCGGGGCGATCGAGTTCGAGCGGCGGGGCGCTCCAGGTTCCTCCTCGGCCCTCACCCCGGGCGAGCTTGCGAGCCAGGGCCGAGGAGGGCCTGGAGGGCACCCGACGCGTGGCGCAGGCATGACCCTGCACGCCAGACGGCAGCCCAGCATCGACCATGATGACTGGTCATCACGGACGTGTGGCTCGAGAGCTTCAAGGACTCGCCGGCGACCCTCTCCGTCCAGGACTCCGCAGGCGTTCGCCACCAAGCCATCACCCTGGCCTGCACCCAGGTCGGCACGAACCTCGAGTTCACGAATTGCGGCCCCCATGAGGTCCTGAAGACCGAGTATCACTCGACCGTCGGCCTCGTCGTCTCCCCGGGCGACTCCATCGTCATCTCTCAGAACACGTTCGCGCCGGCCCCGACCGGAGGCGTCGTCGCCGGCGGCGGCACCGCCGCGCTTCCGCCCGCCACGGGGAACCCGAGCTGTAGCGCGAACGGCGTGGTGCACTACGTCATCGCGGGGTACCTGGTCCGAAAGTGACGGGCGAAAGGGAGCTGCAGGAGAGAATGCGGGTCCTGCCCCAGCGCCTCTACGGCCGGAACGGCGACGTCGGGCACCACCCGTCCGAAGGTCGCGGCGTCAAGCGCGCCGGCTGCTTCGTGCACGCGCGGCGCTACGTACGGGAGGCCATGGCTCGAGGCCGCGGAGGACGAGCGAGCTCATGGCGCTGATCGGGACGCTCTACGTGCTGACTCGAGGCCGGTTTCGGCAGCGTCCCGCTGTTCTCGACCGGCGCGCAGGGCTCCGGTGCCGGCTCGATCTCCTTCACGGCCGTCGTCCCAATGGCTTCAGCGGTTTCTCAGTCCGTTCGCGCCTCGAGCTTTCTGTACAGATCCTTTCGTCCTGACTCGTCGCACTCGTCCCACCGCTCCATCAGGCCGAACACCACCAGTCTCTCGTTCATGGTCATCCCGCGCAGGCCTTCGACGGTGGCGCCGAACGCTTCGAGTGACTCGTGGATGGCTTGATGAAGCTCGTCGGTACTGAGCCAGACACCGCCGAGTCCGCGTCGCAGGACCTCGATCCACTGCGCCGGAGTTCTCTGGTCTCCCCGCCACAGCTCGATCTGCTCTCTCAAGATCGCCAGCTGTCTCTCGTCGTCAGGAGACTCTGTGGCACTCAAGGAGGACAGCTTGGTGTCGAGATCCGAGAGCATCACTCGAGAACGCCTTCCGCGGCGGCCTGGCGTTCAGCATCAGCGGCGGTCAGCGCCGTCGCCTGCTGCATGCTGTTGTCAGCAAGCACAGCTCTCCCTCCGCGAGATAACGAGGGGGACGGACTTGGGGTCGAGGCTCGGATGGCCATGATCAACCTGCTCCCGCGTCGCGCGGAGAGGGCGGAGCCTCGGGGCTGATCCACGAGACAGCGCTCGACGGGAGCCCCAGGGCGGTGAGGAGTCTTTCCATGGCGCTCTGGACGTCCGCCTCTCCGTTCTCGACGTACAGCACGAAGGGCCGCGTGGCGCCTTCGGGCCAGTGTCGGACGAGGTAGTAGGTCGTGCCCCATGAGGACGCGAGGAGGTACTCCTCGCAGTAGCCCAGCCCATCCACGCCCCGCACGGCCGGACCGACGCCACGGGAGAGCGTGTCTGCGCAATCGACGTCTGCGACCGGAAGCCCGAAGCGGGCGTCGGTCTCGTGGAGCCGAATCGGGCCGAGGGGACCTGTGAGAGGTGGCGAAGCGACGTGCCGGCACCGCGCCTGCCACTCCTCGAGATCGCCGTCCCGGAAGAAGTACGGTGGTCCGGTGCCGCTCGTGGCCTCGTCCAACTCGGCGCTCGCGAGCACCGCCCACGCCCACTTGAACTCGTCCGATCCGGAGCCGAAGGAGATCGCCCCGGGGTGGACGGTCGCGTGGGTCTCTCTCACGTCCTCCGCCCATCGGGTCGCCTGCGCGCGCGAACATCGCCCGGCGACCAGGTCCCCGAACATCGTCGCGGCCACGTCGAGGTCGGCAACGGTTGGATACGTCATGGGACCTCCATGTCTGGGCGACACGCCTTCGAGCCCCCACATCCAGACCTCGAAGTTCGACGCCGTTGCCAGCAATCAGACGTGCACTCCCTGCAGATGTGATCCCGGCGCCCCCCCCTCCCCCGTGAACGCCTTGTTGGGGATCACCCTGCCGCACACCCACAGTCGTGGCCACTTCTCTGCGTCAGGCGCACGATGGCCTTCGTTGACATCCAAGTTTGTTGCATTTCAGCGCCGTGTCGCGCAGTGGACCATCCGCTGCATGGGCGTGTTAGGCGCCATCATACTCCGCGACCTCCTGAGGGTCGCTACCGAGGAAGGCCTTCATACCAGACGACCCCCTGCACGCTCACATCGAGAGCCGGGACTCGACGAAGGTTCTTCCAGGGCTTGCTCGATTCGTCGTACTCGATGATCTGGTATCGGCGTCCACATGTCCTCCAGCTTTGGCATGGCGCCCGGTTTGGATCCTCATCCCACGGGATGCGCGCGAGTCTCTCCAGTTCTCGCACGGCGGCCTCGAACGTGTCGTGGACGCTCTGCCACTCAGCGTGTGACTCGTCTTCGATGAGGAAGCGGAGACTCATCGACCTGTAAGCTCAACGCCTTGCCGCTGAGCGGCGGGCCGTCTGCGGTCCGTCCGCTGCTGCGGCTTGTTGGCCAGCATCGTGATCACTGTACCTCCGCGCCCCAGCCATCAAAGTCGCAGTCTTGGTGGATGCCCGCGGTGATCATC
>JBICIB010000212.1:0-4996 GCA_043101415.1 Planctomycetota bacterium JB042
TCGGACGCGTGGCCGCAGCAGGCGGTCGGCGCGCTCGCGATCGATCCGACCGACGACGACGTCCTCGTGGTCGGCACCGGCGAAGCGAACTACGCGAACCACTCCCGGTACGGCCTCGGCGTCTTCCGGACCGAGGACGGCGGCGCCACCTGGTCGCACCACGCGGAGGCGACGTTCGCGGGGCGGACGTTCTCGAAGCTCGCGATCGACCCGTCGAGCCCGTCGATCCTCTACGCGGCGGTCGCGCGCGCCGGCGGCTTCCCGGCCCTCGCCGCGGCGAAGGGGCACCCGGGCGCGAACGGCCCGGTCGGCGTCTTCAAGTCGACCGACGGCGGCGCCTCGTGGACGCACCTCACGAGCGCCCCCGCCGTCCCCGCCTCCGACGTGGCCGTCGATCCGGCGAACCCGAACGTCGTCTACGCGGCGATCGGCGACATCTTCGGCCACCCGCAGAACGGGGTCTGGAAGTCGACCGACGGCGGGCTCGCCTGGACGAAGCTCGGCGGCGGCCTCCCGAGCCAGACGTTCGGACGGGTCAGCGTCGCCCTCGCGCCGAGCAACCCGCTCCGCCTCTACGCGCTGGTCACGAACGCCGCGTCGAGCACCGGCGGCGGCGCGTCGTCGCTCGGCGCGTGGCGCTCGGACGACGGCGGCGCCTCGTGGGCGTCGATCCCCGTCGGGTCGATCCAGGCGTCGTACGGCTGGTACCTCTCGATCGTCACGGTGTCGCCGACGAACCCCGACGCGGTCCTGATGGGCGGCCTCACCCTCCGACGTTCGACGAACGCCGGCGCGAACTGGAGCACCGTCACCCCGCCGCACGTCGACCTCCACGCCGCGGCGTGGGACGCGAGCGGCCGGCTCGTCGTCGGCGACGACGGCGGGGTCCACCGGTCGACGAACCTCGGCTCGAGCTGGTCGTCCCTGAACCAGGGCCTCGGGCTGACCCAGCTCTACGCCGGCCTGTCGAGCCACCCGACCGACGACGAGACGTTCCTCGGCGGGTTCCAGGACAACGGATCGAACCGGCGCAGCACCGCCACGACGGGCTGGACCCAGGTGTTCGGCGGCGACGGCGGCTGGACGCAGATCGACCCGGTCAACCCGAACGTCGTCTTCGTCGAGTACCAGGGGTCGGGGAACCTCTTCCGCTCGACGGACGGCGGGAACGGCTTCTCCTCGACCTCCGGCCTCCCGTCGTCGGACCGACACTGCTTCCTCCCGCCGTACCTGATCGACCCGCAGAACCCGGGCGTCGTGCTGTACGGCACGCACCGGATCCACCGGAGCACGAACGGCGGCGTGTCGTTCGCACCGGTCACCGGCGACCTGACGACGGGGACCGGCGCGATCCGTTGTCTCGCGCAGGCGCCGTCCGACCCGACCCACGTCTACGCGGCGACGAACGACGGGCTCGTCCTCCGCTCGACCGACTCCGGCTTCACCTGGACCACGCTCCTGACCGGGCAGCCGGGGTGGCCGCGCACCACGCGCGAGCTGACGGTCCACCCGACCGCGGCGAAGACCGTCTTCCTCGCCGGCGCGGCGTTCGGCGTCCCGCACGTCCGGAAGAGCACGGACGCAGGCCAGACCTGGACGACGCTCGACGGCGACCTCCCCGACGTCCCGGTGAACGTGGTCGCCGTGGTCGACACCGACGTCGAGCAGCTCTTCGCGGGAACCGACGCCGGCCTCTACCACTCCGCGAACGGCGGCGAGACCTGGCGACGCTACGGCGAGGGCCTCCCGAACGCCACGATCGTCGACCTCCTCGTCGACCGCGGGAACTCCCGGATCGTCGTGGCCACCCAGGGGCGCGGCGTCTGGCGCGCCCCGCTCGTCCCGAAGCCGGCCGAGTCGGGCTGAGGGGGCCGCCGCCTCCCCGGCGCCCGCCCGACCGACGCCGGAGGGAAGACGGCGGCCACCATGAGCGGCGTTTGCCTTGAAGAACGGTGACGACATCACCAATGATCGAGGCAATTCGCACGCCACTCGTCCTCGACGAGTTCCAGTACGCCCCGGAGCTCCCAGAAGGCGAAGGGATACCTCTCGGACAGCGGTCTTGCCCGCGCCGCGCTCCGAATCTCCTCGCCGGCCGCGCTCGCGGATCATCCGTCCCTCGGCGCGGTGTTCGAGACGGCGGCGGTCGGCGAGATCCGGCGACTCGCCTCCCTCCTCTCGCCGACCCCGATCCTGCATCACTGGCGGACGCACGGCGGCGCGGAGGTCGACCTGATCGTCGAGCGGGACGGGACGTTCCATCCGATCGAGATCGAGGTGAAGAGCCGTCCGAACCGGAAGGACACGCGAGGCATCCGTGCGTTCCGGGCGACCTACCCGAACCTCCGCATCGGGCGCGGCCTCGTGCTCGCGCCGACCGAGAGCGTGACGCCGTTGAGCGACGAGGACGTCGCGATCCCCTGGGATCTCTCGCCGGTCGACGAACGAGATCCGAGCGCGCCCGATCGAGCGACGTGACGATCCGGCCGTGCCCCGAGGGGGACGGCGGAGGAGAGGGCGGCCGAGGTCTCCTACGCCGCGTCGCGCTCGGCGTCCTCGTCCGCGTGGTCGGGGTGGTCCGGATGCATCCCCTGCTCGATCATCGCGATCCGCTCGCGGTGGCGGATGATCGACTGCGTGATCTCGACCCCGCCCCAGACGATCAGGGCGATGACCGGGATCAGCACCCAGACGACCTCGGGCCGGAACAACCGCTCCATCACGTTCTCCATCCGACGAACCTCCTCTCGAGCCGCGCGGGCCGGTCCCCGTACGGCCGGAACCCCGATCCATTCTCCCGGTCTCGGCCGGACGACCCGACGAATTCGCCGATTCCCGCGGCGTCAAACCGCGCTCCGAGCCCGGCCTGCGCCGCGCGACCCCCCCGGATCCGAGATCCCCCGGCTGCAAGCCCGGATTTGAGCTATGCTTCCGGGGTTCAGCCCTGGATCGACCCCATTCGGCCTTCCGCCCCGACCGCGGCTCCTCGAGCCGACCAGGAATCCATGCGCGTCCAGTTCATCAACGCCCCGCCGCATCAGATCGTCGAGCGGATGTACGACACGCCGGAGTACACCCGCCTCGCCCTCGCGACCCTCGCCGGTTACGTCCGGCCGCACGGATACGAGGTCTCGTGCGTCGACGCGAAGTTCGAGGGGCTGACCTACGACGAGACGCTCGCGCGGGTGAAGGAGTACCGCCCCGACATCGTCGGCCTGACCGCGTTCACGAACGAGGTGAAGCCGGCCGCGCGCGTCGCCGCGATGATCAAGAAGGCGATGCCGGACGTGAAGGTGATCCTCGGCGGCGTCCACATGACGGCGATCCCCGAGCGGACGATGAACGAGTTCCCCCACCTCGACTTCGGCGGGATCGGCGAGGGGGAGCAGACGATGCTCGACCTCCTGAACGTCCTCTCCGGGGACGGCGACCTCGCGACGGTCGACGGGCTGATCTGGCGCGACGCGGACGGGAAGCTGGTGAAGAACGCGCCGCGCGTCGACATCGCCGATCAGGACACGATCCCGATGCCGGCCTGGGACCTGATGCCGCCCGCGCGCGAGTACCTGGTGATGACCGCCCGCGGCTGCCCGTACTCGTGCCAGTTCTGCATGAACCCGAACGGCCGCGTGGTCCGAAAGCGGTCGCCCGAGCTGTTCGTGCAGGAGCTCGAGTGGCTGGTCGAGAACATGAAGCCGGAGCGGTTCTTCATGTGCGACGAGATCTTCTCCGTCGACATGAAGCGGACGCACCGCATCCTCGACCTGATGATCGAGAAGGGGATCCCGAAGACGGTGAAGTGGATGGCGCAGACGCACGTCAACTTCACCGACGAGGAGCTGTTCCGGAAGATGAAGAAGGCCGGCGCCTACATCGTCGGCTTCGGCATCGAGACCGGCGACCTCGACAAGCTGCAGTACCTGAACAAGGGGATCCGCGGGTACGACAAGATCGACGCCGCGCGCAAGGCGGCGAAGAAGGCGAAGCTCCCGGTCGAGGCGTACTTCATCATCGGCCAGCCGAACGAGACCTGGGACTCGGCCCGCAACACGATCCGGCTCGCGGTCCGCGTGAACCCGGACCTGCCGATCTTCGGGATCATGGTCCCGTACCCCGGCACCGAGGTGCAGCGCCTCGCGGAGAAGGGGGAGGGCGGGTTCCGGATCAAGTCGACCAACTGGGACGACTACAACAAGCAGATCGGCGACGCGCTCGAGTTCGAGGGGCTGACCCGCCGCCAGCTCGAGCAGCTCCAGCTCCTCGGCTACCTGAGCGTCTTCGTCCGGAACCTCCGGTTCATCGACCTCACGCGGTTCCTCTGGCGCTTCCGTCGCGAGGGGTTCGTCTTCCTGCGGAAGGTCCTCTTCAAGAAGGCGACGTTCGTCAACCGCGCGGCCGAGGCGGGGTCGCCCGCGCCCGGCGCGAACGGCGAGACGGAAGAGCTCGCGTACTTCCCGGAACACCACACCTCGCACCGCTGAGCGGCGGAGCGCGTCAGGCCGTGCCGAACGTCGCGAGGCGGACGCCGAGACGGTCGAGCGCGGTGCGCGTGGCGGGATCGGTCAGCGAGCGGACCTCGGCCTCCCCCGCCGGCCCGGGCCTCGGGTGCACCATCAGCTCGGTCGCCCCTTCGGGGAGCGCTTCGAGCAGCGCGAGCAGGCGGCTATGGTGACCCCCCACGACGTCGAAGAGCGAGAGCCCGCGGAAGTGATCCGTCACCGACAGGCCGTGGCGCCGCGCCGTCTCGCGCGCCCCGCGGGAGAGGAGCGACAGGAGGAGGCGCTTCCCCCGCGCCCCCGGGTGACGCAGCCGTGCCGGCTCGCCCGGCACCCGCACCGCGGGGACGCCGTGCTCGCGCGCGAGGGCGCAGACCCGCTCGAACAGCCCGGGGAAGACGTGGACGTGGTGGTGGCCGTCGAGGTGCGCCGGGGCGAGACCGGCCGCGCGCGCCCGCTCGAGCTGGGCCCGGAGTTCGGACTCGGCGGCGTCGAGGTCG
>JBICIB010000213.1:0-5717 GCA_043101415.1 Planctomycetota bacterium JB042
GCGTCGTTCAACGTCAGCCCCGAGAAGGCGCGCAAGCTGAAGCACGAGATGGCGGACGTGTCGCCGTTCGACTCGGCGCCGCGCCGCTCGAGCCAGGAGGAGAAGGTCGCGCGCGCGCTCTCCGGCGCCACCGGCCAGGTCTTCTCGATGGTCCAGTCGTCGGTGATGTTCGCCAAGTCGCAGACCGGCGTGCAGGACCTGTCGCTCGACCGGGTCTTCCTCTGCGGCGGCGGCTCCCTGCTGAAGGGACTCGACCGCTACCTCGCCTCGAACCTGAACGTGCCGGTCGAGCGGTTCGACCCGTTCGAGTCGATCGACGTGTCGGCGGTGGAGGACGACCTCGACGACGAGGAACGCGCCGGCGCGGTCGTCGCGCTCGGCCTCGCCTTCCAGGGCGCCTACGACGAGTGCTACTCGATCGAGATCCTGCCGCCGTCGCTCGAGAAGGCGCGGCGGTTCCAGGAGCGGACGGTCTTCGCGGTCCTCGCCGGCGTGCTGGTCGCGCTCTTCCTCGGCTTCGACACCTGGCGGAGCAAGGCGGACCACGAGGCGGCGACGAAGGACGCGCGCACGTTCGCGGCCGAGCTCCGGAAGCGCCAGCGGGTCGCGGAGGAGTACGCCGACGCGGTCGTCTCGCGCGCCGAGAACGCGAAGAAGATCGAGCTGCTCGAGGAGCGGGTGGTCGCCGGGGTCGGCCTCGACCGCGCGCTCGGGATGGTCCAGCGATACCTCCCGCGCGACCTCTACGTGAAGGAGGTCGAGCTCGTCCGGACCAAGGACGAGGAGCTCGGGATCGGCGGGGCGTCGAAGCCGGCGGTCGAGGTCCGCGGCGAGGGGCGCGAGGGGGTGGAGGGGCTCGAGCAGCTCTTCAACCGGTTCGTCACCGAGCTCGCCCGCGACCCGCTGCTCCCGCGCACGCCGAAGACGAAGACGTCGCCGTCCGGGCCCCGCAAGGCGTTCGAATGGTCCGTCACCATGAACTTCTCCGAACCCCCGCCGTCCGCGGACGACGGGGTCCCGGACGACGAGGAGGCCGCCGATGGATCTGAATGACATCTGGCAGGGGAACAAGCGGTTCATCCTCGGCGTCGGCGCCGGATTCGTCGTCTTCCTGATCGGCCAGGCGACGATCGGTTCTCTCTGGAGCGCGACCGGCGCCGCGCAGACCGTCCGCTCGAACAGCGGGAAGCTGAACCGGCTCGAGACCCCGAGCCGGTCGCAGGCGTCCACCGTCGCGGGCGAGAACCGGGAGCTCGAGGAGCGCCTGGAGGCGCTGGTCGAGCGGATGCGGTTCACGACGCACGAGGACTACGTCCTGCCGGCCCGCGAGCCGAGCCCGGACCTGCTGTACAACGAGATCCGCTCGAGCGCCCGCGACGCGCTGGTCGACGTGGCGGCGCGGCGGAACATCCAGGTCGTCGAGACGCTCGGGCTCCCCGAGTTCACGCCGTCCGGCCGCGAGGCGATCCAGCGCTGCCTGAGCGGCCTGAACGTCGTCGAGCAGGTCGTCGAGGCGGCGATCCTCGCCGGCGTCCGCGCCGTCCCGGAGATCGAGATCGTCGAGGAGCGGGGGCGCGGCCGGAAGTCGGCCGAGAGCTTCGTCGTCCCGCTGCGGGTCCGCTTCCGGATCGAGGGCTCGACCGCGTCGATCGCGGAGGTGGTCGAGGGCATCGTGCGCGGCGACGGCCGGTTCCTCGCGATCGAGGACGCCCGGATCGATGTCGATTCCAAACGGGCGTACGGACTGACCGTGTTGAAGATGACCGTCGCGGCGCTGAACATCGACCCCGAGGTCCGGGTCCTGGGGGACGAGCGATGAAGATGAACCGCGAACAGGGGCTCTTCCTCGTGGTCCTGCTGGTGGTGGGCGGGCTCGGATACCTCCGGTTCACCGACCAGTACGAACCGCGCCGTCCGCCCCGGGGGAAGGGACTCGACGTCGTCGAGGCTCCGGCCGTGCCGATCGTCCGGTTCCCGGCCTCCGAGGACGCGGGGTACCAGGCGTCGGGCCGCGATCCGTTCCAGCCGCCGCGCGACTGGAACCCGCTCCCGTTCCTCACCCTTCCGTGGCCGCCGCTGCCCGAGGTCGGGGCGATCGTGTTCGTCCCCGCTCCGGGGATGGAGTCGGACCGTCTCTCTCCGCTGCGACTCCCGCCGGCGGGGGACGTCCTCGCGAGCCCGTCCCCGTCCGGCGAGTCCGGGCCGGCGGCGGGGGACGACGGAGACGGCGGCGGCGGGTTCGGCGGGATCGACTTCGGCGCGGTGGGCGGCGGGGACGACCTCGGCCTGGCCTCGTCGAACCCCGAGCGGACCTACGACTGGGTGAAGCGGAAGTCGCTGGCGAAGGTCTGGGGGACGATCATGAACCCCGACCCGCTGAAGCTCCTCGACGACCCGACGCTCGCCGTCGACTTCCAGACCGTGAACCCGAAGACCGGCCAGGCGCAGGGGCGGCTGTCGTTCCCGCGGGCGGAGCTCGAGGGGAACGGCGGCTTCGAGGTCGGGTTCGGGTTCGCCGACCGCGTCTCGACCCGGGTGGCGCTGCTCGAGCGCGAGGTCCGGCCGGGCGTCGGGAACGCGAAGACGCAGGTCGCCGCCGCGCGGACCTGCCTCGGCTGGATCGAGGACGACCGGGAAGCGGCGCTCGCCGGGGCGGAGAGGTTCCTCCGGTCGGCGCTCTCGTTCAGCCCGAAGGACACCGAGGCGTGGGAGCTCCTCGGCGAGGTGAAGGCGCTCGCCTTCGACACGGAGGAGGAGCTGAAGGTGTACGCGGAGGCGCGGGACGCCGGCGTCACCAGCGCGCGCCTCCTCGTCCAGGAGGGGCGGCTCGCCCGGCGGCTCGGCCTCGACCTCGAGGCGGAGGAGAAGTTCCGCGAGGCGATGAAGGCGGCGCCGAACGACCACGTCGCGTTCCTCGAGCTGGGGCGCCTGCTCGTCGCGACGAACCGGGGCGGCCGGGCGGTCGAGGTCCTCACCACCGCCGAGGGGCGGGCCGGTTCGGCCGACGCCCGCCTCGTCACCCGCCTCGAGCTGGCCCGGGCGCAGATCCGGATCGGCGACCTCGAGGGAGCCCGGTCCCGCCTCGACCAGATCTCCCGCATGGGGGTCGACAGCGCGGAGGCGCTCGTCCTCCAGGCCGCCGTCGCCCTCATCGACGGGGACGCGGCGAGGGCGCTCGGCGCGTGCCGCTCCGCCCAGGAGCTCGACCCGCGCAACCGGGACGCGACGTTCAACGCCGGGGTCGCGGTCGCGCACGAGATGGAGAGCGACCCGTCGGCGGCGGCGCAGGCGAAGGCGCGCTTCGAGGAGGCGGCCGACCTCGACCCGCTCACGTGGTTCGACAGCGCGGTCGCGATCGGCGCGGTGGAGGAACGGCTCGGCAACCTCGAGCGCGCGGGCGACCGGTTCGCCGAGGCGTTGGAGTACCACCCGAACCATCCGTTCGGGCTGTACCGGGCGGGGCGGATCGCGCGTCGGGCGGGCGACGTCGACGCGGCCCGCGAGCGGCTCCGGACCGCGCTCGAGATCGACGGCCGGCTCGTCGACGTGCTGAACGAGCTCGGCTACGTCGAGCTCCTCGCCGACCGCCCGCGCGACGCCGAGCTCTACCTGCGCGAGTCGGTCCGGCGCGAGCCGGGGCACGACCAGGCGCACGTCCTGCTCGGGTTCGCGCTGCTGCGCCAGAACCAGCTCCGCGAGGCGCGGGAGGCGTTCACCGCCGGCCTCGGCCCCGACGACGCGCCGAACCCGGCCGCGCTCGCCGGCATCGCGTGGTGCGACTACCGCGAGGAGCGCGTCGACGACGCGCTGCAGCACTTCGCCGAGTCGCGCGCCGCCGCCGGCGTCGAGACGGACCCGTTCCACGTCTACGCGGCGAGGAACCAGGCCCTGATCGAGGACCACCGCGCGAAGGAGCAGTGGATCGACCGGTTCGACCGGCGTCAGATCCGGAACAACTGGGACGTGGTCGAGTCGTTCGGTCCGACGGTCACCGCGACGGGCGAGGGCGTCTCGATCCGCGGGATGCAGCGCCGGACCGACCCCGACGAGCCGACCCTCCTGACGCGCGCCATCGAGGGGCCGCGGTTCGTGTCGCTCGAGGCCGACCTGACCGCCGAGGCGACGAACGACGCCGCGATCGGCATCCGGTTCTTCTACCAGCGGGCGACCGGCCGGCAGGTCCTCCCGCAGGGGGAGGTCGCGGTGGCGCGGTTCCCCGACGGGTCGGTCCGGCTGTACGTGCGGGACGACAAGAGCACGATCTCCGAGGACTGGACCGAGGTGCGGCCGGCGGGGACGCTGCCGGAGGGGACCCCGTTCACCCTCGCGATCGAGCGGACCGACTACGACCGCGGGATCTTCGAGGTCCGGGTCGACGGCGTCGTCGTGAAGGACGGCATCGAGTCGAAGATGCTGAAGAAGCTGAAGCGCCAGAGCGACGGGGGCGTCCTCGCGTTCGCGGGCGGGAGCGAGAACGTCGCCGCGACCTGTGACCGGGTCCGGATCGTGCGTTATCAGGAGTAGAGCGGCCGGGTCCTCCCGGCGGAGAACACGATGAACGACGGCACCCCGCGCGCGCGCGGCTTCACCCTGGTCGAACTCCTGGTCGTCATCACCATCCTGGCGATGCTCCTCGGCATCGGGGCGGTGGGGTACAACAAGTTCCGCGGCCGCGGCGACTACGCCGCGACGGTCGGGATCCTCGAGTCGGTGAAGGGCTACCTCGAGCAGTACCGGAACGCGCAGGGGGACTATCCGAAGAGCTCCCTCGCCGGGTACGGGATCAAGGCGAAGAACCACCTGTTCGAGGGGAACGAGGCGATGGTCGTCGGCCTGTACCACAAGGACTACGACGGCGCCCGCGTCGACGAGCAGCACCTCCGGAACCTCGACGGCGACAAGGCGGACAAGAACGTCACGATCAACGCGATCCCCGACCTGAACGAGGTCGTCGACGCGTGGGACAACCCCCTCGTCTACATCCGGTACGACGACTACGAGAAGGAGCACGAGTACGAGTTCGTGACCGACGCGACCGGCGAGATCGAGAGCGTCGTGGTCAAGGCGGCGACGAGCGAGCGGACCGGCTCGTTCTTCGCGCGCGAGTCGTACCAGCTCCTCTCCGTCGGCGAGGACGGCGTCTACGGGACCGAGGACGACATCACCAGCTACTCCGCGAACTGAACCCGGGAGACCCGACGTGTCGAACCGCCAGCCCCGGACCGCGAGGTCGGCCGCTCCGCTCGAGCGGGCGGGGGCGGGGTTCACGTTGCTCGAGCTCCTGACGGTGCTGACGCTGATCTCCGTGCTGATGGGGATCGGGGTCGGGGCGTTCAAGAAGATCTCGCTCGGCCGCCGGCTCGCGGTCGCGCAGGTGAAGGACGCGCTCCGCGGCGCGCGCCTGTTCGCGATCGAGCAGTCGTCGACCGCGCGCGTCGACCTCGACCCGGAGTCGAACGTCATCCAGGCGTCCGGCTTCCAGAGCATCGGGAACTGGCACCTCGAGGACGAGCGCTCGGTCGGCTGGCCGACCCTCGCCGAGACGCGCGGCGCGGCGACGCTGATCGACGACGGCGCGATCGGGAGCGCGATGCTCCTCCCCGGCGACCAGTCGGGGTGGCTCGACCTCGGGAGCTCCCCGTCGTTCGACGCCGAGCAGGGCATCCTGGTCGAGCTGTTAGTGCGGGTCCCGAACGACTTCAGATCGGAAGAGCACA
>JBICIB010000214.1:0-8575 GCA_043101415.1 Planctomycetota bacterium JB042
GGCCCGCGTCCCGGGGAGGACGCCGACGACGGTCGCGAGCTCGACCGGCGCTCCGTCCGGGCCGCCCGGCGCGGTCCACCGCAGGAAGTACGTCCCGGCGTCGCCGCCCGGACGGAGCCCCGCCTCCTCGAACGCCGCCGCGATCCGGGCCGCCGACCGCCCGTGCCCGGCGGAGCCGACGCCGCGCCCCTCCTGCTCGTCCGCGGCGAGGAACCGGACGTGCTCCATCAGGGCCGCCGGATCGAACACCGGCTTCGGGCGGGCCAACGGCTCGCGCGCGGGGAGCGCGGCGCGGCGCGGCGTCGGAAACGCGACGAGCGGCGAGTCGGTCGCCTCCCACTGCCCCTTGTCGACGTTCGTCGGCTCGTCGCCGAGGAAACCGAGGTACGAGTACTTGCCGTAGTGCGGCAGCTTCCGCGCCAGCCCGGGGACCGCGGCCGGGACGTCGGTCGCGACGTATCCGATCGCCACGTCCGGGTCAGCGGGGTGGCGCGCGACGTAGACGACGCTCAGCGCGTCGCGCGACTCGTCGAGGCGGTCGCCCGGCAGCGCGTCGAGCACGACGTCGGCGAACGCGTTCGTCCTCCCGAGCACCCAGACCGCCCGGTCGGACGGGAACGCGGCGAGCGCGGCGTCGGTCTCGACCACGACGTCGTCCTGCCCCTGCGTCCACTTCTCGGCCAACGCCCGCCACGCCCCCTCCTCCTTCGAGGGGACGACGACGGTCACCGCCGGGGCGCCGAACACCTCGCCGAGGGTCGGGGGGAGCTCCTCGCGATCGAGCCGCCGGAAGACGTCGAAGCCCGGGTCGAGGTCGACGCGGACCGCGTCCCCGCCGAGGTCGAACGAGAACGACTCCGTCCGTTTCGACAGCGCGAGCGTCTCGATGCGCGCCGTCGGTTCGCCGGCGACGGTGATCGCGACCGGCACGTTCACGACGAACGGCTCCTCCTCCTGCGTCTGCCGGACGTGGACGCGGAGCTTCCCGGGCGCGGGGACGGCGACCTCCATCGCGAGCGCCGGCGCGCCGGTCCGCTCGACCCACTGCCGGACCATCGGCCGGACGTCCTGGCGCGCGGTCTCGGAGAAGACGTCCGCGAGGTCGTCCCACGACGCCCGCCGGAACCGGAACCGCTGGTAGAACCGCCGGAGCGACGCGGCGAAGTCGCGGTCGCCGAGGTCCCGCCGGAGCATGTGGAACAGCATCAACGCCTTGCCGTACCCGACCGCCTCGGTCGCCGACGAGTGGCGCGACCGGAAGCGTTCCAGCGGGAGGTCGCGGCCAGCGCGGACGTAGTCGCGGTACTTCTTCAGCGTGTCGCGCCGGTACTCGACCCCCTGCCCCTGCCCTTCCTTGATGAGGTGGTCGGCGAGGTACGCGGTCAGCCCCTCGCACCAGTTCCCCCCCTCGTAGTCGACGTACACCGAGTTCCCCCACCAGTTGTGCAGGATCTCGTGCGGGTACGACGAGTGGAGGATGAACGGGAACCGGATCACCTGCGGACCGAGCAGCGTGAACGACGGCATGCCGTACCCGGTCTCCCAGAAGTTCTCGACCAGCGCGAACTTCGCGAACGGGTACGGGCCGATCATCTCGTGGTACATCGCGAGGTACTGCGCGGTCGCCTCGAGGTACTTGTTGGCGAGGTTCGCGTCGGGCTCGCGGAGGAAGACCCGCGCCGCGACGTCGCCGGCCGCGCGCTCGAACTCGTGGAAGCGCGCCGCGACCAGGTAGATCTCCTCCATCGGATGGGGGCAGTCCCAGGTGACGATCACGTCCGGCGGCATCTTCCGGGTCATCTTCTTCCCGGTCCGCCTCCCCTGGCTGACCGCGTCCCAGCCGTCCGGGAGGACGACGGTCAGCTCGAAGTCGACGAGCCCCGCCCCGCCGCCCGAGAACTCCGGGACCCACGCCGACGCGTACGCGAGGTAGACGCCTTCCTCGCCGATCGTCCCCGGCGTGCTGGAGAACGACCGCGCGTACTCCTCGCCGTCGGTCTCGAGCGGGTGGTGGATCGTCCCCTCGTAGCGGAGCGTGACCGTCGCTCCCGGCTCGATGGCCCCCTCCCGCGAGAGCTCCCACTCGCGCCGCGGCGTCGGCGTCCCGAACCCGGTCCGCATCGCCTCTCCGCCGCGGGCGACCGACCAGCCGTCCCCCTCCACGGTGACCTCGAGGCCGTCGTGCAGCGTGAAGCGCACGCCGCCGTTCGGCCCCCGCTCGAGCCCCGCCCCGCCGTCGCGGAACGTGATCGTGTCCTCGACCTCGAGCGCGTGGGCCGCCGGGTCGAGCCGGACCCCGAGGACGTGCCGGAACGACGCCGTCACCTCCTCGGAGGAGGTCGCGCCGGCGAGCGGCGCGGCGGACACGAGCGCGAGGACGAGCGGGAGAGCGGGGAGGCGCGACATGGAATTTCCTCCGGAGCCGGAACCGGTCAGTCTAGCGAGGCGGCCCGGCCGCCGCCCCCGATCCGGGGTCCGGGCCGGCGTCTGCTACACTCGCGTCTCCCGCCGCGTCCGCGTCTTCAGGAGGAACCACCCCATGATCCGCGTCCTCGTCACCCTCGCCGCCGCCTCCGCGCTCGCCGGCCCCGCCGTCGCGCAGTGCGGCTTCAACGACATGCAGTTCTCCGTGTCGCCCCCGAGCCCCGCGGTCGGCCAGCCGATCACGATCACCGGCACGAACACGTCGTCCGGGTGCATCTGGAACCAGAACGACGCCTGTCTCATCGACTTCGTCAAGAAGACGGACTGCAACGGGGCCGCCGTCTTCAGTCCGATCTGCCTCCAGGTGATCACGCCGATCCAGCCCGGCGCGTCCTCGTCGTTCACGTGGGACCAGAAGGACGACCTCGGCCAGCCGGTCGCCGCGGGGACGTACGCGTTCGACATCAAGCTGACGAACATGAACGGTCAGTCGCTGTCGTTCTGCGTGCCGGTCACGATCGGCCCGAGCTGCCCGACCCCGCCGACGGCGTACGGCGCGGGGAACCCGGGGACCGGCGGGCTCGTGCCGACGCTCGGCGCCAGCGGCGGGCAGCCGCAGATCGGCAACCCCTCGTTCGCGCTCGACATCGCGAACGGCCTCGGCGGGGCGCCGGCGATCCTGTTCGTCAGCCCGAACCCGGCGAACCTCCCGGTGTCGTTCGGCACGCTCCTCGTCGACCTCACGCCGCCGTTCCTGCAGCTCCCCTTCACGCTCGGCGGCGCGGCCGGCGTCGGCGGCGCGGGGAGCGCCGTGATCCCGGCCCCGATCCCGAACGACGCGAACCTGATCGGCGCCGTGGTCCACCTGCAGTGCATGGTCGGCGACCCCGCGTCGTCCGACGGCATCTCGCACACCGCGGGGCTGACGTTCGGCGTCTGCCCCTGAGCCGATCGACCGACCGACCCCGTCGACGCACCCCGCCCGCGGGCGCCCTCTCCGGACGCCCGCGGGCGGTCCGCGTCCGGGGACGCAGGCGTCAGGAGGGGCGGTCTCCGGACGGCGCGAGCTCCGCGTAGCCGAGCGCGCGGGCGCGGGCGTCGATCCGCGCGATCTCCTCGTACGCCGAGCGGGGGAGGACCTCGCAGCCGCGCAGGAGGAGCCGCCGCCGGACGTCCGCGAGCGAGGGGTCGGTCATGACGTCCCGGAGCGCCCCCCGCAGGAGGTCGACCAGTTCGTCGGAGGCTTCGGCCGCCGTGACGAAGGGGGGAACCGGCGCGAGTTCGGATTGGAACAGGATCCGCGTCCCGACGAGGGCGGCCGGCCGTTCGCACGCGAGGAGACGATGCGTGATGCAGTCGACGGCCGCGACGTCGGCTTCGCCGCTCCGGAGCGCGGCGAGACTCTCGACGTGGGAACCGGACACCTTGACCTCCGAGAAGAACCGGCCGCCGACGTGCCGCTCCGCGACGACCGCCTGCCAGACGTTCATCCCGGAGTGCGACGTCTCGTTGTTGATGACGCAGCGCGTCCCGCGCAGGTCGTCCGGCGACTCGAACGGCAGGTCGGCGCGGGCGAGCATCAGGCTGCGGTACTCGGGGCCGCTCGTGTGCGGCGTGTCGTAGCAGGGTGTCGCCACGATCCGGAGCTCGCGCGAGAACGCGACGATCGCGTCGTAACCGCACGCCTGCCCGAGGAGGAGCCGGCCACTCCGCCAGATCGCCTCCGGGGTCTCGTCGCGGTGCAGCGCGGGCGGGAGGTCGTCCAGCCCGGCCGCCGCGAGACGCTCCCGCACGGCGGACCAGAGCGCGTCGGTCGCGTCCCGGATCTCCGGGAGGTCGTACCAGCAGAGGCTGACGAGGGGGTCGTTCGGAACCATCGACGGACAGGATAGTCGATCTCGATGCGTCGACTCGCCCCCTTCGATCGGAGGAGGGCCACGCCTGTTACGATCCGTCGTGGTCGAAGGGGAGCCTCCACATGCACACCGTCCCGATCGCCCTGTCGTTCGCCGTCGTCCTCGCCGCCGGAGAGTGGGAGTGGACCGAGAAGGAGGAGCGGACGCTCGCCAAGCTCGAGCGGTCCGTGAAGGAGGACGACGGGATCTTCCGCCTCTCGAAGGGGAGGGCGTGGAACGTGGAGACGCCCGGATCGGCGCGGCTCGCGGCCGAGGTCTCCCTCTATCTCACGATGCTCGAGGACGTGATCTGCGACCTGACCGGCGAGAAGCGCGAGCTCGGCGCATATCCGACGGTGCAGGTGCTCGCGTCGTCCGCGGAGCTGGCGGAGAAGGCCCCGGGGGCGCGCGGCGCGGCGTACCGGTACCGCTGGGAGAGCGAGCAGACCGGAACCGCCTCGGTCCGGAAGCGCGTGGTCGAGAACCACCTCTACATCGTGGCGGCGGGCGACGCCGACGCGGCCACGCTCGACGCGATCGACCTCCCCGCCCTCCGGGAGGAGGGGACGCGCGCCGTCCTCTGCGGCATCTTCGGACAGCCCCGCGCGTGCGCGTGGTTCGAGGAGGGGATGGCGTCGTTCCTCTCGACCTGGGACCTCCACGTCGCCGGCCGCGCGATCGACGAGGCGGCGTTCGAGGAGCGCCGTCTCCGCTCGTCGAACATGGCCGCGGCCCGCGCCGCCCTCGAACGCGACGCATCCTCCGGGGGCCCGCCGAAGCTCGCGTCCCTGCTCGCCGCGACGGAGAGGGAGCTCCGGAAGAAGCGCCTCGTCCCCGGGATGAGCAACGAGGCGGCGGCCGAGAGCCTGATCGACGCCCTGCTCACGTCGAAGGGGGCGCGCTCGCTCCGGAAGTCGGTCTCGAAGGAGATCGCGAGGTCGGCCGCGCGAGGCCGCGACCGGGTCCTCCTGGAGTCGGCGGACGTCGCGAGGCTGGAGCGGCTCTGGCACGAACACCTCGCCGGCGGCGAGGACTGACCCCGGCCGCGGCCTCTCCTGCGGCGACCGGTGCGGGGCCACGTGGCGGGTCGAGGACGCCGGGCTCCACTTCGGCGGTCACCGTGCTCCCGGTCGATCCGAGCATCGAACCTCCTCGGACGAGGCCCGCGCCGCGGACGTCAGTCGAGCCGTTGGCGGCGCGCGTTCCTCGCGTGGATGGCCAGGCCGGTGATCGCGGCGGCGAGGAGGAGGGCGTTCGTGAGCGTGAAGACCCAGTTCCCGAGCGAGACGCTGTAGACGAGGAAGCCGGTCGAGGCGCAGAGCTGACCGACGTAGAGGAGGCGGGAGACGCCGCCGTTGTCCCGCGCCCGCCACTGGGTGCGGACCTGGTAGCCGATCGTCAGGACGAGGAGGAACGAGCTCCCCCAGCCGAGCCACTCCATCACGTCACGGATCCTCGCGCGCGCCTCGCCCCGTTCGTCCCGAGGCCTTCGTCGGGGACCGGAGCCTACACGCCCTCCGATCGCGAGGAGTTCCCGCGCCGGTCAGCTCGGCGCGAGACGGGGCCGGCGGCGACGGGCGAGCACCGCGGCGAGGTCGTCGCGGCGGGTCGGCTTCGTCAGGTAGTCGTCCATGCCGGACCGGAGGCAGCGCGCGCGGTCGTCCGCCATCGCGTGCGCGGTCAGGGCGACGATCGTCACCGGCTCGGCGTCGCCGCCCTCCAGGGCCCGGATCCGCTCCGCCGCCTCGTAGCCGTCCATCTCCGGCATCTGACAGTCCATGAAGATCACGTCGTAGTCTCCGGACTCGAACGCCCGGACCGCGGCCCGCCCGTCCGTCGCCTCGTCGACGGCGCACCCCAAGCCGCGGAGGTAGGCGACGGCGACGCGCGCGTTGATCGGGTTGTCCTCCGCCAGCAGGACCCGCAGCCCGTCGCCGACCGAGGCGACGAACCCCTCGGTCCGCGGCTCCGGACGCTCGGTCGTGTCCCCGCAGGCGTCGAGGAGCGCGGTCGGGAGGAGCGGCCGCCGCAGGAACCGCACGTCCGGGGTGATCCCTCGCCACGCCGCCCGCGTCGCGTCGTCCCGCTCGGCCAGCACGATCACGCGATCCTCGAGCGCTCCCTCTCCCGGCCTCGACTCCGCGCTCCCCGGCCGGCCGGCGCGGTCGACGACGAGGAGGCGGCGCCCCGGCGGGAGCGCGCTCGGCCCGTCCCCCGGCCCCGCCACGGGGAGCCCGACCGCGGCGAGGTGCGACCGCACGATCCGCGCCGACCGCTCGTCCTCGACGTCGATCCACGCCCCGTCGAACGCCACCGGCACGAGCGGCCGCGGCCGCCCCCCCGGGCGAAGCGGGAGTCGGAACCGGAACTCGCTCCCGACGCCGACCTCGCTCCGGACCTCGATCTCTCCGCCCATCCCCTCGACGAGGCGACGGCTGATCGCGAGCCCGAGCCCGGTGCCCCCGTGCGCCCGCGTCGAGCCGCCGTCCGCCTGCACGAACGGCTCGAAGAGACGCTCCAGCGCGTCGGCGTCGATCCCGCAGCCCGTGTCGCGCACGACGAACGCCAGCCGATCCACCTCGACCGCGAGCGCGAGGTCGACCCGGCCCCGATCGGTGAACTTCATCGCGTTCCCCGCGAGGTTGAGCAGGACCTGCCGCAGGCGCGGCCCGTCCCCCACGACCGACCGGGGGACGGACGGGTCGATCGTGATCGCGATCTCCAACTCCGGATCGTGGTTCCCGGCCGCGAGGAGCTGGACCACCGCCTCCGCGGTCCGCCACGGGTCGAACGGCTCCTCGTCGAGTTCGACCCCCTCCACGTCGATCTTCGCGAGGTCGAGCAGGTCGTTGACGATCTCGAGGAGGTTCTCGCCGGACCGGAGGAGCATGGAGAGATGCTCGCGGGCCTCCGCGTCCCCCGCGCGCTCGAGCAGCAGGGACGCCATGCCGAGGATGCCGTTCAGCGGAGTGCGGAGCTCGTGGCTGATGTTCGCCACGAACATCGTCTTCTGACGCGACGCCTCCTCCGCCACGTTCAGGGCCTCGCGGATCGCCTCGTTCTGCTCCTCGAGCTTCCGCTGACGGCGCAGGCTCGACTCGACGATCTGCTCGGCGGCGCGGACGTTCGCCGAGGCGGCGCTCCGGAGTTCGTCCCGGAGCCGCTCGTTCTCCGCCCGAAGCGCGCGGAGCTCTTGCTCGACGGCGTCGTGATGTCGGCTCATCGGGCTCGCGCTGCGATCCCCTCCGCGGCGAGGCGCGCCGGTCGATCCCCCGGTCCGACGGGGCCGGCGGGTGTCGATCCGCTATCGACAGGCGCCGACCGGGCCCTTGAGGCGTTTCCGGGTCGGCCGACGGACCGTTGTAGAAAGCTCCGCGCCGACGACCGGCGCCCTCCACCGAACCGCTCCGTAGGGCGGTTTCGAGCCCCTCCGGCGACGGCACGGCCGATGCTTCGACCTCACGGACGATCCTCGGCGCGCCCGCCGCGCCCCGTCCCCTCGAATCCCTCGAACGGAGGAGACCCCTTGTTCCCCGCCCTGTTCCTCGCCTCTCTGACCGCCGCTCCCCTCCTCGCCGCCGAGGAGATCGATCTCGCCGAGCGCCGCTGGATCGCGTTCCGTGACGGCGACGCGCTCTCCGCGACCATCCTCGACCTGAACGGGGATCGGGTCGTGGCCCGGATCCCGTCGCTCGGCATCGACCGCGCGGAGATCCCGCTCTCCCGCCTCTCCCGCGGCAGCGCCGTCCGGCTCCTCCACGAGCACGAGGACCTCGACTCGGTCGAGGCGCTGACGCGGCTCGCGGAGACCGCGACCGAGCGCGGCCTGCACCGACAGGCGGCGGACGACCTCGCTCGCGCGGTCGAGCTGGCGCCGGACGACGCGGCGCTGGCCGATCGGTGGTCGAAGGCGCGAGAGGAGGCCGCGGACGCGGCGCTCGCACGCGCCCGGCGCATGGAAGAGCTCGGCGCGGCCGGGGCGGCCCGGGTGCGCTACCAGGACGTCGTCGAGTCGTGGCCCGACGGCGCGGCCGCCGAAGAGGCGGCGACTCGCCTCGCCGCGCTCGGAGATGGGTCCGACGATTCCGCCGAGGCCGACCGGGACCCGGCGCCGACCGACGCGCGCTTCTCGAGGATCGACCGGAGGCTCGAGCGAGGGCGCGCGTCGTACCGCCGGGCGCTCGAGAACCCCGAGGACCTCGGGGAGACCGAGGACCTGCTGCTCGACGCGGCGTCGGACCAGACGAGGGCGATCG
>JBICIB010000215.1:0-3054 GCA_043101415.1 Planctomycetota bacterium JB042
CTCTTTCAGAGCGACGACGCGAAGGAGGGGATCGCCGCCTTCATGGAGAAGAGGAAGCCGGCGTTCCTCCGATGAACGCGGCGGGGTCGGGCACCTCCTCGCTCACGATCGATGTCCGGATCGAGCCTGAGCGCTGCGCGGCTTGGAACGCGTTCGGGGACGTCTGCGCGTTCGCCACGGCGGCGGCCGGAGGAGGGACGAGCTCTCCGACCCGCTGGGCGAACCTCGAGGTCTGAGGCCTCTTCACGAGCCCCCTGCCTTCCGAACGTGGGGTGGCGCTCCAGATGGATCTGGCGTTACCCTGGCCGGCCTGCCGAACCCTGGAGAAGGGGGTTGCCGTGTTCCGGATCCTCTCCGTCTTGATCTTCTCGGCGGGCCTCGTCCCGGTCGCGTGCGCCGACTCGGGCGGTCGGTGGTCGATTCCCGTGGGTGAGGCGTCGCCGCCGGGAGAGGACGAGATCTGGGGGAGCGCCTCGGCGACGAGGATCACGTTCACGGTTTCCGTCGACCCGGGCGAGCCGGAGGTCCACGTGAAGGCGTGGGACGCCGAAGGGAATGCGATTCACCCCACGAGCCTCGGCTGGAAGGTGACCTCCTCGAGTTCGCTCTCTCGGACGGAGACCGCGAAGAGGGTCGTGGTCGTGGGTCGTGGCACCGGGTCGACGTCGGCGTCGAAGGGGACGTATCAGATCTCCGTCGGGGACGACGAGGACGACTCTCGCTCGACCTGGTCGACCACGGAGAGCCGAGCTGCCCTGCTCCACCACTCGCGTTCGAGCACGGTCCACTTCACGGTCTCGGTCGACGCGGGAGAGGACTCGGTGACGGTGAAGGCGTACTCGGGCACCGCTCTGGTCGGCGAGTGGACCGTCACCGAAGAGAGGAGCGTCAGCCGGTCGATCGACTGCACCAGGATCGAGATCCACCACGGGGTCGCCAGCGCCGGGGAGTTCGTCCGGAACGTCGACTAGGAAGCCAGGTCGGCGCGCTCCGTCGGCACCGCCGGTCCACCGCCCACGCCGGGAGCCGCCGGCGTCCCCGACCCTCCGCGCCAGCGCCCTCTCCCTTGCTCTCGTTGCTCTCCCCTGCTCTCCCCTGCTTCCTTCTCCCTACTCCCTCCGGACGACCTCCAGCACCTCCTCCAGCTTCTTCACCCTCTGTTCGTCCCCCTCCTTCTCCGGGTCCGGAGCGAGCGCTTCGATCGTTCCGTGTCGCGCGGCGGTCTCGAGCAGCTCCTTCATCCTCGCGCGGTCCTCGGCGTCGACCCCCTTCAGGGCGCGGATCAGGTCGACGGCGTCGCGGCGGTCGAGGGTCGGTTTCAGGTCGCGGAGGCGGCCGAGGAGGGGGGAGTCGAGGACGACGGACTCGGCCTCCATGACGAAGCCGTGGGGGAAGAGGTCCTCGCCGGTGAAGCGCCAGAACGAGGTGTCGCCGCTCTCGAGGAAGCCGTTGGTGCGGAGGAGGAGGCCGGGGAGCTCGAGGGCGCAGTCGAACCGGAACTCGGCCTCGGCGGGCGGCGAGCCGAACGTGCCGGTCAGGGCGTAGAGGCGCCGCTGGAGCTCTCGTTCGAGCGCCTCGTTCGAGCCGAAGTCGGCGGCGGCGAGGCGGTCGCGGGCGACGCGGAGGCCGCTCCAGGGGTCGTCGGCGGGGAAGAGGTAGCGGAAGTCCCCGGGGCGCGGCGGGCGGGCGTTGTCGGCCTTCGGGCGGACGGTCTCGGCGAGGAGGCGGCAGAGCCAGGCCTGCGCGGCGGCGGCGTTCCGCTCGTCGTCGGCGTCGGGCGAGAGGTCGAGGCCGAGACGCCGGATCCGCTCGAGCGCGCGCTTCAGCAGGCGGTCGGCGCCGGTCTCGCCGGTGTGGGGGTCGCGTTCGCCGAGCCGCTTCTTCTCGCGCCAGTACAGGTCGAGGATTCCCTCCAGGACCGGGCCGAGCGTCTCGTCGACCCAGACGTCGAACCGATCGAGCGCGTAGGCGCGACCGAGCTCGAGCTCCGCGCCCCGCTTCACGAGCCGCCGGACGAATCGGAGGAGCTCGCGCCGCGCCTCCTTCTCGTCGGGCGGCTCGATCGCGTCGACGAACGTCTCGCGGTAGAGGTAGTGCGCGCCGAACAGGAGGTCCTCGCGGCGAAACTCGATCTGTCGCGTCGAGGCGGCGTCGAGGACGGGGACGTCGCGGCGGAAGTCGACCGGGACTTCGTGCGGGCTGCGGAAGACGCCGGAGAGCTTCATGCGATCGTCGGTCGTCTCGACCGACGGGAAACCGCGCCCGACGCCGCGCGCGAGGTCCTCCGCGATCGGGCGCGCGTTCCAGCGCTTCTCGTCCTCGTCGTCGCCGCCGCGCCGGATCTTGGTCCACGTCGTGTCGCGGAACGTCGTGCCGTCGGCGAGGACCCGGGTCCGGATGCGCCCCTCGAGGATCGGGACGCAGGAGGCGAGAGCGAGCAGGAGGAGCGGAGCGGACCGGGCGGCGCGATGCATGGAGGGGCTCCTCGGGGGATCGGGGGATCGGGAGGTCGGAAGGGGAGGAGCGGCGCGGGGGCGCGGCGGCGAACGGCTCGCCCCGGTTTTTCCTTCATCCCTTCAGCAGGTCGAGTTCGCGTTCGATCCGCGTCTCGCTCATCCCGACCTCCTCCTCGATCCGGTGGGTCGTCGGGAAGCCCCACGCGAGGCCGACGATCGCCGCCGCCGGCCCGATGAAGCAGAGGGGCTCCTTCAGCACGAGCGCGAGCGTCCCCCAGAAGAGGCCGGCCCCCTCGAGCCCCGCGCCGTACAGGATGCGGGAGTAGACGACCCCCTGCAGGCGGACGGCGACGTTCGGTTCGTCGGACCGGGCGAGGAGGCGGGGGAGGACCGAGCAGGCGGCGACGATCAGGACCGAGAGGACTCCGCCGGCGATCAGCAGGGGCGTCGCGGGGAGCGTGTCGGAGCGTTCGACGCGATCGATCAGGAACCACGCCACCGCCGACAGGGCGACCAGGCCGCCGAGCAGGCCCGCATAGAGGACCTGGACGAAGTTCCGCATGCGGCCGAAGGTGACGTGGGGAGATTTCGTGCGGAG